>NZ_JBXSQM010000009.1:0-77046 GCF_057063645.1 Lactobacillus sp. X-49 | reverse complement strand
CTACATGTAATGCACGATTCTCTAAACGTAGACGTTCAAGTTCAGTTAACTCTTGAGAAGTATATTTATGCTTCTTTGCTTTAATTTTCTTTTTATGCATTAATGGTCGTCCTTGCTTAATAAATAAAGCATCAACACCGCCTTCATTTAATTTTCTTTGCCAATTCGCAATAGTGGAATGTTGTTTAATATTAAAATGATTGGCAGTAATTTGATAGCTGGCACCATGTTCTTTTCTCCAGTTTAAGACTTCTAATTTAAATTGACCACTATATCTTGTCTTAGAAAAGCTTTTTTCCAGGCCTCTGTTACCATACTGTTGATAATTATTGATCCAACCATCAATAGATCTACGTGATGTGATATGTAATTTCTCTTGAATTTCTTTTGTACTAAATCCTCTTTGATACAAATCTACTGCTTCTAATTTTGTTTTTAGTAAATATTTAGACATAAGAAAACCCCCGAATTGGAATCTTTGTCCAATTCCGGGGGTTAGCTTCAATAATTGAGAAGCGGTTTTTTAGACCTAAAATATTCGAGAATTAGTTATATTTTCTTCAATCAAACCAGGTTTTTCGTTAGGAGTATGTTGTAACACATTAATAATCATCGTTTAGCCCCCCAATAGTTCGTTAATAAATTTCACATTAGATTAACACCATTTAAGGCTTGGTACAATCCAAACCATATATGACTTGCTTTTTTAAATAAAAATAGCCTCACATATTTAATTTGTAATATGTGAGGCCGCAATATTATATTTTAAAATTATGCCTTGTAACGTGATTCGCCGTTTAAGTAAGTTTCACTTAACGTCATGTCCTGATTCAGTACTATGAAGTCCGCCTCTTTATCTGGAGCAATAGACCCACATTTATCTAAGATGTGGGCACTTTTGGCTGGCACATAAGAAGCCATCATCACGGCTTCTTCTGGAGTAGCCACATTCCAATCAACCACATTCTTCAAAGCGGTATTAAGTTGCAAAATGCTCCCAGCAAGATTGTCACCATCCTTTAACCGAGCCATGCCATCCTTAACGTAGACCGGTAATTCACCTAACATGTAATCACCATCTGGCATCATCCCGGCTTCCATACAATCCGTTATCAGACAAATATGTTCAGATCCCTTTGCCTTAACCAGTGCGCGCACCATTTCCTTATTCACATGGTGACCATCACAAATTAATTCGGCAGTTACATTATTTAACGCCATAGCCGCATTAGAAATTGAGGTGGCATGATGTGATGGATCTGGCATGCCGTTAAAAGTATGTGTAAACATTGAAGCACCTGCTTCAATTCCAGCCTTAGCCTGAGTATAGTCAGCACTTGAATGTCCCAATGAAACAACAACGCCTTCTTGCACAGCAGCCCTAATAAATTCCTTACTTCCTTTTCTTTCCGGTGCAAGCGAAATTTTATTGAGTAATCCTTGAGAATCGTCACGCCATTGGTTAAATTGGTTAATATCGGGATCAAGCAAGTATTTAGGATTTTCAGCCCCAGCATGTTCAGCTGTAAAATACGGTCCTTCAAAATGAAGGCCTTGAATCTTGGCACCAGTTTCTTCTCCTTTATGTGCTCCAAACATTTGACAAATTCTAGTTAAAGTATCAGCACCTGCCGTATAAGTTGTTGGCAGCCAACTAGTCACCCCAGATCGCAAAAATCCTTCTGCCAACCGATTGACTCCATCCCAATCACTTCTCATGACATCTTCATTCAGTGAACCATGCACATGAGTGTCAACTAAGCCAGGAGCAATCCATTTACCACCGTAATCAAGTATTTTTCCCGCTGGTTTTTCATTTTCTGAATAATAGAAGCCAAACTTACCATTATCTTGAACTTCCAAGTAACCACCATCTTCGGTTACATTTTCAAGAAAAAATTTATCTGCATGAATATAATAGGTCATCTTTTTTGCCTTTCCATTAAAAGTTAATCTGGTATTTTCTGACTTCATTTTAGCTTAATCAATTGGTCTTTACCAGTTCAATCACAAATACTACGGAAAGTTTTTATTTTTTAGTTATAATATGTAGTAGTAGAAAGATTGAAGAAGAAAGCAAAAATCATGATACAAAATAATCAAACAAATAAACATCAATTAGGAGCATTAACTGGCGCCAGCAAATGTGAAAACTATTATGAACTACACTTTAATACTGGTGAAGTAGCACATTTTTACATTCTGGCTGATGGTATTTTCCGCTTTTTACTTGATCCTGAACAAACTTTTAATGAAAAACGGAGTCCACTTGGCGAACTCGAGCAATTTGATAATACAGCTTTCGAGAATTCACAAGTTCGTGCTACGAATGATTCGCTAATTATTCAATCAGGTAATTATCAAATTATTTTTGGACAAAAACCAGCTGTAATGAGTATTTTCGATGAAACAATTCATCGCACTCGCATGGCTCAAGCCCAGCCACTTGAATTGGCAAATAATGCAACAAGTGAACTTTTAGTTCAAAAGAAAAGCGAATTTTACTTTGGCGGTGGCTTGCAGAATGGCTATTTTAGTCATAAGGGTCATAAAATTGAAATTAGCCGTAATCAAATTACGGGTCAAGGTGGCATCCCTTTGCAAGTACCTTTTTTCTGGTCAAACGCTGGTTACGGCGAATTGCGCAATACCACTCAAACAGGAACATATGACTTTGGACAAAATGTGCAAAATTTAACTACTATTATGCATCATGACCAGATTTTCGACAGCTTTTATCTACTTGGCGAAACTCCCCAAAAAATTATTGCAAAATACTATACTTTGACAGGACAACCACTATTATTACCCAAATATGCATTAGGCTTAGGACATATTGGCAATTTTTGCACAACTTTATGGAAACCAAGCAAAGCTAAGGATCGCAATGCTACTCGTTTTGGAAGCAATTATTACACTCGTACCAATACAGATGCAGATGCGGCTGGCAAAGCATCTCTTAATGGAGAAGAAGATTACCAGTTTTCTGCGCGCGGCTTAATTGATCGTTACCAAATGGCTAACTTTCACTTAAACTGGTTAGTTCCCAACTATGAAGCGCCAATGCCTAATCACCAAGCGCTAGACTTCTTTAATGACTATGCACTTAGACAAGATGTTCATCCCGGATTCTGGCATAAAGAACCTATTGCACTACCAGAAAAAACGACTTTTACTTTCACTAATCACGTCGAACTAATAAACTCAGATAATGAACAATTGGCAACTCATTTAAAACTCAAACGACCACTAGTTTTGAGTGATAATGGCTTTATGGGAATGCAAAAAAAAGCTGCTTTAATTTTTGCTGGAATAGGCGGTAATTGGGAAAATATTGCCACACAGGTTGCAGGAATACTCGGGGCAAATCTTTCGGGCCAGCCGTTAGTTGGAGCTGCCGTTGATGGTGCGCAAGGTGGAGGCAATGCTCAAATATATGTTCGTGACTTCGAATGGAAGACCTTTACTCCCCTACTATTTAACTTGGATGATCAAGGAAATTTTAGCAAAATTCCATTCGCTTATAATAAAAAAATAACTGAAATTAATCAGTCATATCTAAAGCTACATGCTAAATTAAAGAATTATTTATATACTTTAAACGCACAAGCACAGTTTGGGTTTGCTATTATGCGTCCCTTATTCTTAGCCTTTCCTGAACAACGATCTAACTATACCGATCAATTTGATAGCGAATTCATGCTCGGCGATAATTTCTTAATTGCCCCAGTAACTAATGGTCGAGAAGATGATCGTGGCAATACTCGCAAAGATAATCTTTACTTGCCAGGTCCTCGCACCATATGGATTGACTTTTTTACTGGCCAAAAATATGCTGGCGGGCGAGTTTACAATAATCTCTCATATCCATTATGGCATCTACCAGTTTTTGTTCGCGGCGGTAGCATTCTGGATTTAGGACAACGTGATTTTGTTATCTATCCTCAGGGAAGTAGCGAAACAACAATTTATGCAGATTCTGATCTAACGGACTTTAAACATAATCATTGTGAAACCCATATTCAAAGTACCTATAATGACGAAAAGCTGATTGTGACACTTGACCCGATTAAAGGTAACTACCCCGGATTCAATAGCAATCAAGAAACCAAGTTAACAATTATGTGTGATGCTTATCCTGATCAAGTAACAGTTAAAATCAACGATCAAATAGTTTCCATACAAGAATATGGAACTATCGAAGCTTTTAACCATGCTAACGAAGGAATTTTCTATAATACCAATTATGTCTTACCGGAATTTTCTTCATATCAAAAACAAAGACAAACGGCATTACAAATTAAGTTAGCTAGTCATGAGCTTTCCAATACTAAAATTGAAATTATTGTCCAGAATTTGATATATGGCGACCATGTTTTGGTTCATGCAATTACCAGTGGGCTCTTATCCTCGCCCAAATTACCAGCAGTTGATTCAAGTAAAATAACCGCGCACTCATTTGAATTAGCTTGGTCTCAACAAAGTAGTGTTCAAGTTGAAATTAATCATTTGATTTACGAAGGAATTACTGGTAAAAGTTTTACTTTCCATGAGCTTTCACCCAACACACGATACATTATTAGAATGCGTTATGTTTCTGGCAGTAAAGTTTCAGAATGGTCAGATCTTTTTGGCGTAATTACTAAACCAGCCGCAATTTCTTATGCTATTCAAGATATTCAAACGGCATGTAATTTTGAAAGCAATTCACAACATCCGTTGGCTTACTTAACTGATTTGAAATTAGCCAGTGAATGGCAAAGCAATCAATCAGTTTTAGAAGATAACCCACTGCAACTAACTTTTACTTTTAAAGAAATAGAAAAATTGAGCCGAATGGTATTTGTACCTCGTAACATTGATCATGACGGCGATCCTACTGATCTTAGCCTTGCTATATCAACCGATGGTGCAAATTATACTATTTACGCTGACCATTTAAAATGGAAAGCCGATAGTAAAAATAAAGTGATTGGCTTACGAGACGTTCGGGCTAAAGCAATTCGCCTAACTATCTATCACTCATCTGGTGCAATGGTTGCTGCACGTGAAATTCTCTTTTATCGCGCTAAAAAATAATATACTAAAAAAGTCTAAGTTCTCAAATTCGAGAACTTAGACTTTTTGTTTAAGAATTATTATTGCAATAAGTCGCCTAAATTAAAATAAGTCATATCAGTGAACTTTTGCTTACTATATTTTTGAGCTAATTCTGGCGTTGTAAAGTACTGATTTACTACTTTACCTGTATAATCTGCTTCAAAGACGACTTTAACTGTTTGCCCATCTATGTTTTCTTCATGCATGGTATAAGCTGTTGCCATCTTGGGAGCATGGTCATCCACTGGTCCAATCACGGTCCATTTTAATCCCCGCATCTTGCGTGTTTTTTCAATTCTCATCGCTTTTTCATAATACTTGTCGAACTTACCTGGCATTTGCCAAGGATATTTATTTGTTCCCTTAACTTTACCAACAACATAGACAACTGCGTAAAGCTTTTTTCCATTAGTCCCAGGTCTTGAAAAAGAATGCTTAGTGATCTTCATTGGTGACATATTTGAAACTTGGGTATACCATGTCCCGCGTAAACTTTGCGGTAAGGTATAGCGTTTGACAAGCCCGTATTTATTACCTTTTGCGGCCGCTTGAATAGTTTGTTCAGGGTGCACAGCAACCGTAGCTACTCCTGCTAAGGACAGCCCCAAGGCCGTAATTAAAGTAATTATTTTTGCTTTTTTCATTTATTTTTCTCCTTTTATTATTTCTTCATATTATATCATATAAACTTAATAAAAAATACACAATATCAACTAATGATATTGTGTATTTTAAATATTTATTTAACTATTAAGCTCAATAGTTTGAACTTCTTTCCCATGTACTACATCTCCTGGTGAAATTTCAGAAACTGTTCTAATAATATCCATATTAGTTAAAACAACAATGACTGTATTGTCATAACCTTCATTAGCAATCATCTTGATATCCATATCAGCTAAATGATCACCCTTTTTAACAACATCACCTTGACTAACAAAGACTTCAAACGGTTTACCATTTAGAGTAACAGTATCTAACCCTAAATGAATTAAAATTTCCAAATTATTTTCTGTAGTAATCCCAATTGCATGTTTAGTCGGAAACACTGTAGTGACAGTACCTGAAACTGGTGAATAAATTCCACCAGTGGTTGGCTTAATAGCATAACCATCACCCAGCATTTTTGTTGAAAAAACTTCATCTTTGACATCCGTAATTGAAATCAAATTGCCATCACACACCGCATAGATAGAAAATCTATGTTTTTTAAATAACTTAAACATTTTGTTACTCACTATTTCTTAATACTTATTAGAACAATCAATAAAAAACAAAAAATATACAACGTCAAAAAAATAATAGCGGATAGCCTTAACGTTTTATTACTTTCATCATAATTATGTTCTACACTATGTGTACGAATTATTCCAAATATTGCTAAAACCGCACAGAAAAGATTACCTACAAGTATCTGACTAATTAACTGACAAGTCATGAAAAAATAACAACTTCCTAAATCAGCTAAAAGATTTGCTTTTTTAAACCATAAGTAATAACCCAAAATAAAATCACTTATTGTAACAATCATATCAATTGCAACCATTGGATTCACTGCTAATATTGTAGAAACATTTTGTTTTAAAATAATTGTTTCAAGTAAAACAAAACTCGCAAAGAATAATGGGATAATAATTAGTGCATAAAGATAGATTGTCATAATTTTTTTGATATCTAAATGTGATCTATCTAAAAATTTTATTGCTATATTACTTATTCGGTTTGTCATTTTTATTACCCTTTTCAATTTGCCATATGCCAAATTTATTCACTAATAAGTCAATTAAAGAATATGCAAGTATAAAAGACACACTGTCATTATTTGTGGTAAATTTTACAGTTGGATAATAAAAATTATAATCAGATAAAGATGCAAGCTTGCTCTTTTTTAAATCTGTAAACGATGCATAGTTAAACTTATTATTAGTCAAAGCAAATTTATTCAATTCGTCATTAATCACTTTATTATCTCCTGTATAAGAAATGATAATTAACATGTCACCTTTATGGGCAATCTTACCAACCATCTCTAATTCACTTAATGCTGCAGGAAGTACAATTGATGAAATCCCAAAAATTAATAACTCATGAGACAAATAATTTGCCAAAATTTGTTGGATCCAACCAGTTGAATAAATATAAACATTACTGGCATTACTTAGTTCCATATAAAATTTGTCTAAATCAAGTGACTGAAAATATTTTAGTATGTTAGCTATCTCTTTTACTAAGTCTGAACCAAAGTGATTAGGCTGATTTATATTTATTACTTTTTGTCTATTTTCCACATCAACTTCATTTAAGTAAAATTTCAACTCGCTATAACCACTTAACCCTAAATGTTTGCACAAACGAAAAATTGCTGATTTAGATACAAATAATTTCTCTGATAACTCTGATAGACTTAGGCTTTTGCATAATTTAGCATTATTGATAACAAATTGAATGATTCTTATTTCAGAATCATTCAATTTATTACTATTCTGATAAATTAAAGATTTTAATTTTGACATTAATACGCTCCCTATAAAATAGTTACTTAAAATATTATAACTTGATTAACATTTATAGAAACGCTTTATATAATTTCGTCTTAATTATTATCCTTTTTTATTAATTCCTGCATTGCCTCCAAAACCTGAGCAACATCTAGCCCCACAATTACTTGAATTGCTTTGCCATGATGGACAACATTGATGGCTTTCGCAGCTTTAAATTGAGCATCAGAACCCATTTTATTTGGATCAACGACTGAAACACGCAACCTTGTTGCACAAGAACTTAGCTCAGTAATATTTTCACTTCCACCAAGCAAGTCTAAAAATGCTGTTGCCCGCTCAATATATGGATTACTTGAAGATAATTGGCTATCCATTTGTTGACTTTGGTCAGACTTTCTGGCTTCATACTCCTTTTTATTTAATAAATGCACATCTTCATTATCAGTTTCACGACCAGGAGTAGCATAATTATACTTTTCAATCATAAATTTAAAAACAAAGAAAGTAATAATCGCAAAAATAATCCCGACAGCAAATTGAATCAGATAAGTATGCCAATGATTAGCCCAAAGAGGTATCCAATTTTCGGCAGCCATATCTATGCCACCTAGTGTGAAGTTACCCACAACGCCAAAAGCAAACATAACAGTATTCATAGTAGCAGCTATCACTGAATAAATTATCCATAATATTGGTGCCGCAAATAAATAGGTAAAATCAATTGGTTCAGTAATACCAGCAAAAAATGATGTTAAAGCTGCTGGGAGAAGCAAAGCAGAAGTTTGCTTTTTCTTATTCTTTTTTGCAGTAACATAAAACGCCAAACAAATTATTGGAGCGAGAAAGATTTTTTCATTTCCCCACAATTGAAAGCCCATTTGCGGTGCCAATTGTTTCAAAGATCGAGTGCTCATTGCAAATTCAGTTAAATGCTTTAACCAAAATGGCTGAAGTCCTCCGGCTACAACTGCAGGACCATACTCAAATGGAATGTAAACTAGGTGGTGTAATCCAGTTGGAATTAATACTCGATTTAAAAAATTAAAAATCCAAATACCTATTAAGCCACTATTAATAATGAATTGTTGCATGCCGCTAATACCTAGTTGAACTTTAGGCCAACCCCAGCAAGTCAATAAGGCTAACGGTATCATGACAAAGAAGCCCAAAATATAAACATAAGTTGAACCTTGAAAAGTTCCTAGCCACTCAGGTAATTTTTTATCAAAATAATGATTATGTAACCAGATAACAATTCCGGCTACAACTAAAGCACCGATCATACTAGTATCTAATGTTTTAATACCTGCTATTTCAGTTAAACCATAGTTTGTGGAATTTTCAATAAGCTGAATTTTTGAAAAATTTGGAATACCAAAGCTTGAACCCCAATGAGTTAAGATAGCACCAATAAAATAATTGTAAGTCATATAAGTAATCAAGGCTTCCATTGCAGCTCTACCTTTAGACTTATTAGCTAGTCCGATTGGTAAACCAACAACAAAAAGCAATGCTTCTTGTTTAAAAACTGTCCACCCACCAGCTGTAATTGTGTCCCATATAGAGTTCCACATAGTTCCCGGTTTAGCAAGAGAACCAAACAACGCCTGATTAGTAAATAAACTACCGATAGCAACAACAATACCAGCAAAAGAGAATAAAAGCACTGGTACAAACATTGCTGCACCAAACTTTTGAAACTTCTGCATCATATGTAATCAACCCCCTACCGATTATTTTAATTCTGGCCAATATGGCTTATTAGCTGGAATCATATCGTCAAGAATTTTTTTAGCAACTAAGGCATCAGGAACAGTCTTATTGAGAGCAAATGCTTGCCACATTTTAGTGTAAGATTTTTGTTCATATGCATCCACTACTAATTTTTCACAAGTTTGTTGCTCTACAATCATTGCCCGTTCAAATCTGCCTGCTTTACCAGTTGCCATTGGTTGAACTCCATCCGCGCCAAACCAGCAAGGTACTTCAACAATTGAATCAGGATCAATATTAGAAATTGCACCATTATTAGGAATATTTGCAAAAAACTTTTCGTGAGTATTAAAAGCTATTGCATGACAAATATCAACTATATAATTTGAATGTTCAGCATTAGCTTCCCAAATATTACCTTTCGCAGTACCAGCATTAACAATTCTTTCACATTCTTCAAAGACAAGTTTTTCACGATATTCACGAATTTCATCAGTTCTAGTATGATTAGGGTCTGCATTAGCAACTTCATATTGTGGATAATAGTAATACTGTAAATATGTGTTAGGCAAAACTTCTGGATCAAGAGCATAGCAATCCTTTGCTTTCTTGAAGGTTTCTGCCCAGCTGTTTTCTGTATCTTTATCAAATTCACCACCAATCCAATAACCATTTTCAGAAAGATGTTTCTTTAATTGGGGCATTAAATCTTTACCAGTTTTTTTATCTCGGACTTCTTTCCACCAACCAAAGTGATTCAGACCATAGTAATTAACATCAAGATCGTGATAATCATTCAAACCACAAATTTGAGCCATTCTCGTCATGATTTCTACAGGCATATCACAAATATTGATAACTTTAGAATTGGGTCTAAACCTGCGACAAGCTTCTGCAACAATGGCAATAGTATTAGAATAATTAATCATCCAAGCATTTGGGGAATATTTTTCCATCCAGTCGATAATCTCAATGATTGCAGGAATGGAGCGCATACCATATGCCATTCCTCCTGGTCCGGTTGTTTCTTGTCCATTGACACCATATTTTAAAGGGATTTTTTCATCACGATCCCTCATATCATATTTACCAACTCTAATTGATCCCATTACGAAATCAACATCAGTAAATGCTTCTTCTGGATCAGTAGTATAAGAAAATTCAATCTCTGGAGCACGCTCTTTCATGATAATTGCGCATGCATCAGCAATTTTCTTTTGTCGTTCTGCGTCATTGTCATAAAACTTTAATTTCCTTAATGGAAATCTATCTTGATTAGCAATTAAGCTCAATACAAAACCTGGTGTAAAGGTACTTCCACCACCAGCAATTACTACTGAATAATGTTTATCTTTTGCAGACATATGTTTCTCCTTTTTAAATAACACTGCTCTAGACGAGCTACAATTTTTTCAAGCTAGCTTATTTATATTTATATCATCTTTTGCATTGTTTGTATCCGCTTTCTTTAAAACTGGATAAGCTTTTCACAACTTGAATTACTCATTTCATTTTTTGAAATATTTTTCAAATTTTATCCAAAATAAAACCATGTCTCTTTTAAAACATGGTTTCGTTCATAATATTAATATCAATTAAATTTATCTTGTTTAACGATGCGATAGATTGAAATTACTAAAACTAATACTGCACATAATATCGCAACATATGCCATTGGTCCAATACTGATTGCAGCTCGTGCTTGATCATGAGCTAGTTGATTTTCCATCGCGTATTCAGTAATCCACTTGCGCATTAAATGAGGAGTTAATATAAAACTAAAAGTTGCAATAATTGATGCCGTCAAAGCAGTATTTCTCGCATAAGGTTCACGGAAAAACTGGGCTAAAACACAGAATGCTGGTGCTAGCATTAAAAGTAGTATCCACATTATAATTAATCGTCCCGCATGGCTACTCATCATTTGGGCACTATTTGTTGCATAACGGTATTTGCCCCACAATTGGCCACCGGTCAAAGTATTCAATAAACTTAAAA
This sequence comes from Lactobacillus sp. X-49, assembly GCF_057063645.1. Classification (NCBI taxonomy): domain Bacteria; kingdom Bacillati; phylum Bacillota; class Bacilli; order Lactobacillales; family Lactobacillaceae; genus Lactobacillus; species Lactobacillus sp. X-49. The sequence goes on along the minus strand of NZ_JBXSQM010000009.1, from coordinate 65,734 downwards.
AATACGAACCTTGTTGCCCATAAACGCCGCCACGATTGGATAAGATACCTTGAACAATCTGCAAGCCATCGGTTGAACCCGCTGTAGAAAAATTAACGGTGACTACCTTTTTCATGTATGTTGCCAAAAACATAACAATTGAGCCACCGAATTGCAAAGCTCGCAGCATACTTAATTTTCTCTGAGCCTTTAATTTAAATTCAAGACTTAATACACGGTTGGGATGATGACTGCGCCCAATTACTAAAATGCCAATAATAACAAGGACAAGTAATACTCCTAAAAGCCACCATAGTTTAGCCATAATAAAAAAGATTCCAAGAACAACAACTGCTACGGCTAAGTATGGTCGATCGGAAAAAATTTCCCAAAAATTCAATTTAAGGTGTCGATAATCGCTACGTGAAGCAGGTATTTCTGGTGAAGAAGATGTTCCAGATACTTTTTCTACCCTAGCTGTATTCTTCTGATACTGTTTACGATATTCACGCCGCGTCATGTGCGAATGCTCCATCTAAAGACACCTCTTTCTTTCAGAAATATTATCCTATCACTTTTTTTGAGCAAATTTCTTGTCTTTAGCAAATTCTTAGTAATTTTATTGTGCTAAAATAGAAAAGATAGTTTTTTTAAGAAAATCAAAAAGAAAGATGAGGACATTTTGGCACGTTCCAATACACTGCCAGCTGGCTGGCACAAAGCTTTTTATACTTTATGGTTAGGTTGTTTTATTACAGGCATGGGTTATTCAATGACGATGCCATTTATTTCATTATTTATTGCAGACCTTGGGCATTACTCTCAATTGCAAGTTAGCCTTTATTCCGGACTGGCTTTTGCAATGACTTTTATTGCCCAGGCAATAGTTTCACCTTATTGGGGAAATTTAGCTGACCGCAAGGGACGCAAATTAATGTGTATGCGAGCTTCTGGGGTAATGGCTCTAACAATTACCGCCACCGGATTTGCACCTAATGCAATTTATATCATCGTTATGCGATTCATTCAAGGTGCCTTTTCAGGTTATATCAATAATGCAACGGCACTGATTGCGGGAGAAACCCCACATCAAAAAAGTGGTTGGGTCATGAGTCAGATGATGACCGCAGGTACCGCTGGCAACTTAGTTGGCCCACTTTTAGGTGGCCTTTTATCCAACTTTTTTGGTAATTGGCTTGGTGGGGCCTGGGGCTATCGGATTCCCTTTTTTATCACCGGATTCTTGATGTTGCTAGTCTTCTTAGGCTCTACATTTCTGGTTAACGAAGAATTTACACCAATTTCACGTGAAGAAATGAAACCAATGAAAGAAATCATGCATACGCTTCCTCACGTCAAATTAATTGTAGCAATGTTTCTGACAACATTATTGGTTCAAGCAGCTAATATGTCAATCGATCCAATCGTATCGCTGTATGTTAAGTCTATGATGCCTAATAGTAAAAATATTGCCTTTGTTGCCGGTGTGGTTGCCGCCACGCCAGGACTTGGAACCTTGCTTGCTGCTTCCAAAATCGGTCACAAAATGGACGAAATTGGACCACTCAAAATTTTACGCGTAGGTTTGAGTGTTGGCGCAATTCTTTTTGTACCGATGGCGCTCACCCACTCACCGTGGATATTAGCGGGATTACGTTTCCTTCTTGGAATTGCCAGTGCAGCAATGCTTCCAGCCGCACAAACAGTCTTAACTCTAAATACGCCACCTGAGAGCTTTGGTCGCATTTTTAGCTATAATCAATCTTTTCAAGCCGTCGGTTCTGTTTTTGGCTCATTAATGGGTTCCGCAATTTCCGGTGTATTCAATTATGCAACTGTCTTTTGGACAACTGGATTAATGTTGGCGATTAACTTTATCTTAATCATTTTCTTTAGTTTTAAGAGAAATAATTAAATAATACTTGCAATTAACTCTTTGAAAACCAGCAAAACATTATTGAACAAAGAAATCATAGTAGCAAAGGGTTTCAGCACAACATAATTATACTTTCTTAAATAGTAAGCTTAACTTCATTAATTATTATGCTCTCAAATATTTTTTGATAACTGCCCCAAAATTAAAACATTAGCTTGTAGGTATGGCTAAAAACCATTACGCTTAAACAAAATTTACTACTCAATATCAAAATTCAAAAAACGCATTTTCTCAAAATGATGTGAACCCCGAAATTAAGACAAATTAATTTCGGGGTTTTTATATGTCCAAATTATCAAAACAAGATAAAATAGGAGATTATATAATCAAATTGAACACCAAGACTAAATCTTGCTATTTTATATAAAAGGCCCATTGCTCTTTCTGTTAGAATGTAATTACCAACACAACATTCATCAAGAGGTTCCATGGACCAATTACATTCTAATATTAATACTCACCAAAAAGATAAAGCAATTAAGAACTATACTGCTCTTGAAATTTTAGAAATAGAAGAATGGTGCAATGGCTTACAAAGAAGAATATTAGCTTATCATGCCCCGATGAGTTATTTGAGCGTGAACTAGACAAAATTTATCGGCCTGATTTCAATTCAATCAGAATTTTCTGAAAATGACGCTAATATAATTATATGGCTTATAGGGATTATCTGCCTTGGGAATAGTAGGTTTGCCAAGCAAAAAGTCTCCGAGAATAAAGAAGTAATTACCCAACTAATTGACTAAAAAAATAATTCAAAAAATTTTGATTTGTTAAAAAATAATAGTGATCAAACCAGAATTGATGTAATTCCTAATACAGCTTTAATACTGTCCTTCATTTCTGTAATAGTCGCAACAGAAAGTGCAAATAATCAGATTTTTCAGCAAGATGAAACATTAGTTGCTATATTAACTTGTTCTCTTGTTGTAATAGTATATATTGCATTAAATACTTTATATCAAGGCTTTTGTAATAAACTGTAATTTTAAACATAATAACAAAAAATGAAAGTCTAGAAATAAACAAAATTCTATTATAGCGATATATATAGCAAGTAATGAAAACATTTTGCTATATTTTTTTATGTTTCCCAATTTTTATATTCGTATAAACTTAATTAAATATTAAAATTGACATTTATTTTAAATAATAGTATCATTTTTATCAGTAAGAAGAATCGTTTATTTGAAAGGAGGTGTGTTTTATGAAAAAAGATATACTTAACTTAAATATAGAATCTTTGACCTTGGTATCATCAGAAGACGATGTATATGGGGTTACTTCAACAGGATGCTGTAATGGTAATAGTAATCAAACTACATGATAAATAGTCTGATAACATTAATGTTAAAGTAGAGGTCATTTTTTGATTATCTACTTTTTTTTGGAGTAAAATATGGAAATTAGCAATTTAGTTCAGGTTAGGCAATCCACAAAAAATATATTAAAAATATCTGACAAAAAAATTTCTATAGATAATATTAAGAATAATTCAAATTTTTTGGAAGCGATTGAAGTAGCCAGCCCGTCATTATTAAAAATGATAGAAAAGGCTGACGACCTTACTAATAAAGAAAAAATGAAAGTAAATAAAGCTATTTCACTTTATCAAAAAAGAGTACTTTCAAGAGCCACACCTTACGGTCTGTTTTCATCAGTTACCAAAGGCTATAAAAGTGTATCTGAGCATGTTAAAACTAATGATACTGGTGATCTAGTAAAATATGTGTCTCCTACTATGGAATGGCTATTAAAACTAGGATCAATATTAGAATTAAATAAGACAATATTTCCTACGTTAATCGTTAATTGGAATTCATTAATTGATTGTCGATTGCCTAAGTTAATTATAGATATAAAAGGGTCATGGGGAAAAACAAAATCCATAAGAGAGATAATTTCTAAAAGTAAATTAATAAGTATTATAAGTAAAAATGCACAGGTGCCAATTAAAATCACGTTACTTGTAGATTTGCTTTTAAAAAAATATCCTGGATTTTCCAGAAGAGAGTTTAGTGATTTTTTAAAGTTACTTGTTAAAAATCAAATTCTTATATCAAATATTCGACCAAAAGAAAATGATAGTAATAAGTATTTGAACAAAATAATTTCGATTACACAAAATGAACGTTCTCTTGATGAACTTACTATTATGCTAAAAAGAATACGTAATCTGTTAGGAGAATATTCAAAAAAGAATATCGGATCAGGAGAAGATACGTTAAAATCACTTAATTATTTAATGTCAACAATATGCCATGCACACAAATATATTTTTGTGGATTATGTAGACAGAAATCCAATTAAAATCGATAAAGAGTTATATAGAAGTTCTAAAGATATTGGAGAATTCTTGAATAAGACAGCTTTAGCCCCCAAATATACTTTGTCACTAAAAAAGTATTTGAATAAATTCGTGGAAAAATATGGTATAGAGAGAAAAGTTTTATTACGAGACTTGGTAAATCCTGTTATTGGATTAGGTTCCCCGAAAGAAACACCGGATCGGGATTTTATTAAACAATTTGAATTGTATGAACAACTAAGAGACTTACTTGTTAATGCAGCATTTAATGGAAAAGAAAATGTGGATCTAACTAATAATATTTTTCTTGAAAAAAATCAAAAAAGCGTGTCATATATATTACCATTAAATTTTGAAATCTATACAGAACCAGTTAATACAATTCCTGGGAAAAAGTTATATATTATACCCAATACAGGATCTGATGAACAATTAAAATCTTGGGGAAGATTTAACTATATTTTTAACATAGTTAATTCCGTAGATAAAGATATATACCAAATTATCGAATTGCCACAAAAATCAAATTTTTATGATATTAGTTATAAAGGTAAAAATACAGAAAAAAATTTAAGTATAGACTTTCCAGAAAATGGATCAATAAAATTAGATGATATTTATGTAGGGGTTGAAGAGAAAAATGGAAAATATTTTTTTGCTTTTTACTCAAAAAAAGATATGCACAAACTTTGTTTTACTACTAAGTCTATGATAAATTTTCATAAACCAAATTTATTTTCACCAATAACTAGGTTTTTGTTAGAAGTTTCTTTTCAAAATAAAAGTAATGTTTTTTCTGTTATCAATGAGCTAAACGCTATACAAGATGTTCCTATGTTACCCAGAGCAACCTATAAATCTGCAGTTATATTGCCTGAGAGATGGAACATTAATAAAAAGCAATTTAATAATGTAAAGGAATTACAGACCTTTTTAAAAAAGTGGAATTGTCCTCAATATGTATTACTTCAAGATGGTGATGAACGACTTTTAATTAATGTAGCTAATAAACACGACTTGCAATATATATTAAAGCTTTCTAATTCCAAGACTGTTACATTAACGGAGAAGTTATTGCAAGGAGACATACCTAGAGAATATGTATTCCTTGTAAAGAATAAAGTTGAAAAATCTATTTCTTTAAAGCAAACAGAGTATTTCTTTTTAGAACAATCAATAAAGAATCAGAAACATAGGATGATAACTCCGGCTAGTAATTGGATTTATTGTAAGGTAACTTTGCCAATTTATTTTGCTAGAGAAGTCATAACTGAAAATATATATGAAATTTTTTTACATATAAAAGAAAAGGTTTCGTCTTGTTATTATCTAGTTTACAAAGAAAATGGTGATTATGAAGTTAGAGTTAGATTACATGTAATCAAACATTCGGATGTAGAAATCCTGAGACAATATCTTGAAACCGTATTTTCTAAATTAATTTCAGAGTTTTACATTTCTTCTTTTTCTTATGATAGTTATGAAAAAGAGTATGAACGATATGGAGGCCCAGCTTACTATAATTCTATAGAAAAAGTATTTTCCTATGATAGTATGTGCTCTATTTATTTGCTCAGAGATAACAACAATTCAATTGCTGAAGCATGCTTATCGATTGTTAAGTTGATTGAAAGTTTGGGTATTAATGATATAAATATAATTTTTAATGTTCTTAAATGTTTTAATACAGAAGGCAATAATGAAGAATATAAAGAATATACCAAAAACATATTAAGAAAGTATATTTATCCGATTAAAGGTAAAATTTCCTTAACTGAATTACCAAATTTATTTAAAATAAACTTGGTAAAATTCCCTAAAGCAGAGATTGGATTAAATCAATTGCTACTTGAAATAAATCACCAAACTATTTATCAAATATTGAGATCATTGATTCATTTGCACTGTAATAGAATTTTGCTTACAAGGGATAACGAAATTAAAACATGTTTTTTATTGTTTAAAATTATAGAAGAAATAAAAAAGAAAAATGACTACTATAAAAAGAAAAATAGAAAAAATGACTCAGAAGTACTTAAAAGATATAAAAATATATGATGATGTGATTAATTGTAATGATAGTGGCTTAGAAGGTAAAAATGGCATTTTCTTGGATAATTATCCTTCAATAATTATATTTTTAGTTTATTTTGATAAGTATTTTCTATCTGATAATAGTGAACTAATAGAAAAATATTCGGTTAAACTTATTAAAGAATTGAACCATCAAAAATCAGTCAATCTTTCTTTAATATATGGACTATCGGGTGCTTTTTACGCCTTACAATTGGCCATAAAAGGAGATACTACTTATGAGTATTTGAATGAAAGCTGTAGAAATAATTATACTAGACTAGTTAATGAGTTTTTGAAAAAAAATACGTCAAGAGTCAATCTAAAAAATTATGATTTAATTCAAGGAATTACGGGTATGCTTGTGTATACAACTCATATAAAAGATATCTGTTTAACAAATAAATTGGTTAGGTTTCTTAATCAATTTGTTTACTTTCAAACTGATATATCTAATTTAGGATTAGTGCATGGATTAGCTGGAATTGCTTTAGCTTTATCTCGAGCTTGGGGTCTTATAGAGGACAAAAAAACAAAGGATGCAACTTTAAGTAGTCTTAGAAAAATTGAGAATATATATCTAAAAACATTTGAATTGCGAAAAGATAGAAGTAATTCTGATACTGATTTTTGGAATGATACTATTAATTTCAATAAAAATGATACTTTTAATAAATCTGAACCAAGAAGATTGAGTTGGTGCTATGGGGCACCAGGTATTTCGTACGCATTATTAGAAACATCTAAGATAACTAATAATTATATATCTTTTAATCTAGGAATTAAAGTTTTTAAAAATATTGATCATCTAAAAAGTTTGGAGTCAACTTACTTATTATCAGATACTTTTTGTCATGGCTTAACTGGCTTACTAGCAATTATAAATAGGCTTAATTATAAAGATAAGCAAGTGGATGTTAAACATATAAAGCACCTGTTGCTGAGTAAACTATTAAAAGATTATGACAGTAAAAAGGAATTTGGATACCGTGAATATGATTCTTATTTTAGAGGGTCTGTATTTAATGAAAAAAAATATTTTATTGATTTAGGTCTTCTTAACGGCTGCAGTGGTATCTTTTTAGAATTACTATCTTGTCTTAATGAAGAAATTTCAAATTGGAATAATATTTTTTTGCTATAAAAGGGTTAAGTAAATGAAAAAAAATAGTGTTTTAGATAACTTACGCTGGCTTACCAACTTTATGGGTAAAGAAAAGTTCAACTTGATTTCATGGCCATTAGTTGCAAGCTTCATCAATTTATTGCTTACTTTATTAACTTCAGCACTGCCAGCAGTGGTAGTGTGGACTTTTAGTAGCAGATATCAACTACAAACCAAATTGTTGCTATTAGTTATAGTAAGTTTAATTATCGGATTCTTAAGTTGGCTTTCTGGTTGGTATGATCGAAAGATGTTTTGGGAGAATACAAAGCTAAGTATGAGATTGGCTGTAAAAGATGCCGAATTATATTTAACACAGGATTTTGCTGATAGTTTATCTCATGAAAAGCAGCAGGAACGCTTTACTAGCACACAATATGCTTTTTCAAATGAAACAACTGGCGTTGGCATTTTTATTCCAGCATTAAGTAGTTTTGTTTCAACTTTACTAACCTTAATTATTGTCTCGCTTTTGACAGTTAAAGTTAGCTGGTTAGTGTTGATCTTAATTTGGTTAAGTATAGGAATGTCAGATTATCTATTGAAGCAATTTACAATCAAGCGGCGTGCCATGCGTGGACAAATAGATCGCGAGCAGCTTAAGTATCAATACTATACTAAAATTAGCTTTGATGAAAATGCTAGTGATGATATTCGTCTTTATCACATGGCGCCTGTAATTGAGCAAAAAATAAGTGTCTTGCAGAAGAAAATTGAAGCAAGTGAGCGTGCAATTTCGCATGTAAAAGTTAAAACTGAAAATCTAATTCAATTGATTGGTTTTGTTCGGTTTGGATTAAGCTTTTGCTTGTTACTTTTAGCTATTAAGCAAGGAAAATTGAATGTTAGCCAGTTTACTTTTTATTTTAGTTTAATTGCGAGTATTGAGATAGTAATTAAAAGTAATTGGCAAAGTCAATTAAATTTACGTTCGGCTAATAGTGATCTGAATGTTGGTCGCAGTTACTTTGATAGTGTGAAAACGGTAATTTCTGAGAAAAAAACAACTGAGTTAATGTTGCCTATTGAGCTTAACATTAAGTTTGACCATGTATGTTTTGGCTATGAAGCAAGTAAACTTATTATTAAAGACCTTAGCTTAGAAATTAGAGCTCATGAGCATCTTGCTTTTGTTGGCCGTAATGGAGCTGGTAAAACAACCTTGATGATGCTACTAATGGGATATTTAAAACCAACTTCGGGTAAAATTTATTTTGGAGAAATTGACAGCAGTCAGTTGAGTACCCAGCAGCAATTAGGACTTTTTTCAGCCATGTTTCAGGAAAATACAGTTTTGGCAACAGATATTTTACATAACTTATCTGTTAAAGCAATAGCAAATCCAGTAAGAGCAGAAAATGAACTTAAACTAGTGGGATTATCAGCTAAAGTTAAACAGCTAGAAAAAGGATTAGAAACACCTTTAACTAAATATGTGTGTGATAATGGGCAAAACTTTTCGGGTGGTGAACTAGAAAGTTTAATGCTGGCTCGAGCATTGTATAAGTCAGCGCCGATGATGATTTTAGATGAGCCAACTGCAGCTTTGGATGCACTTAGTGAAAAGAGTTTGTATGAACAAATTGCGAAATTAATGCGCGGAAAAACTACGATTTTTATTTCGCACCGTTTAGCTTCAACAGCTGCTAGTGATCGTGTCTGCTTTATGGAAAACGGACAAATTGCTGGGTTGGGGAAACATAAGGTCTTATTAAAAAATAACGCAGCATATTATAACCTTTATCAAAGTCAAGCCAAATACTATCAAGAAGGAGGCAAGGTATGAAAGAGTGGGGCAAAATCAAACAGCTTTTGAAGGAGAGCAATAGTTTATCACCACATATCTTAACTTTACAGATAGCTCAGGCAATTGTTACTAGTAGTGCTAATATTCTGCAGGTCTTTATGGTTGCCTTCGAAGTGCAAACTTTGTTAGCAGGGGAAATTATTCAAGCATTAACTGTTGGCATATTTTTTTTAGTTGGACAGTTCTTAATTAATTTGGTGTCAAATTGTCTTAGCGAAGCAACTGATAGGCAAAGTAGGCTACTGAACTTTCGCGCGCAAACGGAAATTTCTAAGCATTTAGTAGAAGTTGACTATGAAACTTTTATGGATGCTAATTTTCGTCAACTTTATAGTGACATTGAGTCTGGATTTCAATTTACTGGTGGGTTTCAGGCCTTTATTCAGAACGTGGTCAAAGATTTTACTAGTTTCATTGTTACTCTATTTACTTCGGGTTCGGTTGTTATGTTAGTGTTGGTGAAATGTTGGCAACAGTTGACTCAACCGTTTGAAAAATTTTGGCTTGTCTTAGGGTTAGCCTTGGCAGTAATTTTACCATTATTTGTATCAAGCAAGGCGGGCAAACTATCTGGTAAGATTTTTCAACAATTTTTTGAAGTTAATACAAAATTTAACCGTCTATTGTCTTACTACTTCGACTATGCCTTTAAAGATATCAGCATTAATAAGCTTTTGCGCTTATTTGATCCTACTAACAGTTATCTTAATAAAGCTGAAGAACAAGTTATCGCTGGAGTTAGCATTGATGAAAAAATTCAAAATAAGGCATTAAGCGTTTATTTGTTTTCGGATCTGTTGACTAATCTTATAATTGGTCTAATGTACGTTGTGTTTGGATTATTCATTTTAAGAAGCAAGGCCTTGAATATTGCTAGTCTGATTGCAGCAGTTGGAACTTTACAATTATTAATTGCTAGTCTTGGCAGGCTATTTAGCTCCTGGGGTAATCGTATGGCTTCTTTTAAAACGATGGAACAGTACCATAAGTTTATGTCGATGGGTATTATAAAGACAGGGCTGACTAAGACTAAACCATTAATTACGGGTCAATACTTTGAGATTAAATTTGATCACGTTTCTTATTGCTACCCTGGACAAGAAAAGCCGGCATTAAATGATGTCTGCTTAACTTTTAAGAGTAATACCAGAACGGCTTTAGTTGGCCCTAACGGTAGTGGTAAAACTACATTAGTCAAATTACTACTTCGCTTAATTAAACCAACTAGTGGAAAAATTTTGTTAAATGGACAAAATATTAACAAAATTCTTCTTGACGATTACCAACACTTTTTTGCGGTAGTTTTTCAGCACTTCTTTTTAGGTGCGGATTCACTGGCAGATGTACTTTCAGTTGGTGTTAAGAAAGACAAAGCTAAAGCTGTGTCAGCTTTAGTAGAAGCTGGATTAAAAAAGCGCCTTGAACAATTACCTTTAGGAATTGAAACATCAGTTTCCAATACTTTAAATGCAAATGGTATAAACTTTTCAGGTGGTGAACAACAAAAGATTGCTATTGCTCGAGCAGTGTATCGTGACAGTCAATTTTATGTTTTGGACGAGCCAACAGCAGCACTTGATCCTATTTCGGAAGCAGAAGTATTTGATCAGTTTGATCTACTTACCCATGGAAAAACTGCCCTCTTTATTTCGCACCGCATGAGTTCAACTCGTGCAAGTGATCAGATTTATGTTTTAAAACAAGGAAAAGTTCTTGAATCAGGACAGCATCAATCCTTAATGGCTAAGCATGGCTTATACTACGAGATGTATAGCGCTCAAGCCGAATTCTTTATTAAAAAAGAAAAGTTGCAAACAAAGTGAGTGGTAGGATTTATTGGTTAATCGAATAATTTTTTAATATGATAGACTTGTATTCTTGAAATACTAACTCTTCTTACAATTTGTGAAATCGGTGCAGTTAAAATGAAAAATGGGGAAGTTATAGACTAATCTTTTTTGTGGATTAGGAGAATCAAGCGCATATAAAGACGAGTACCGCCTTTATATGCGCCTTATTTTTGTTATTCTTTAATTTTCCTCTGTTCTTCTTCGGCCTGAAGTACTATATAACTATTTGATATACTTAACTTTGAGTAGAAAAAGAACTAGCTCCGATAAAATATCGGAAACTAGTCCTAGGTTAAAGTTTAAAAATCTGTCCTAATTTTGAGGTTCACACCCAAATTAAGAAAATGCGTTTTTATTATTTATAAATTTTAGCTTAAATCTGCCCCATTAGTTGAAATCACTTGTTTATACCAGTCAAATGATTTCTTCTTGAAACGGTTGAAAGTTCCCTTACCTTCATCATCCTCATCAACATAGATAAAGCCATAACGTTTGGACATTTCACCTGTTGAGGCACTGACTAAGTCAATACAGCCCCATGGCGTATATCCCATCACATCAGCTCCATCATCAATTGCTTCAGAAATTGCCTCAATATGTTGGCGCAAATAGTCAATCCGATAATCATCAACTACATAATGATTTTTATCGGGCTCGTCAACTGCTCCTAAACCATTTTCAACAATAAATAGTGGCTTTTCATAGCGATCAGATAATTGGTTGAGCGCAATTCTTAAACCAGTTGGATCAATTTGCCAGCCCCAATCACTTGATTTTAAGAATGGGTTCTTGACGCCACCCATTAAGTTGCCGTTAGCCGTTTCTTGGTTTTCATGAGTTACATCAACAACGGATGACATGTAATAACTGAAGCCAATATAATCAACCGGATATTTAGCTAATAAATCGAGTTCTTCATCTGTATAATCAAGATCGGATAGCTTGACGCCCTGCCGAGCTAGTAAGCTCTTAGTATAAGCTGGATAATGTCCTCGAACTTGAACATCAGCACAGAAGAAATTATTAGCTTGATTGTCCTGTAAGGTTGCTAATTGGTTCTTAGGATTTGAATCATAGCTGTAAGTTGTTGCATACAGAATCATACAACCAATCTTCATAGCAGGATTTAATTCATGACCTATCTTAACTGCCTTTGAACTGGCAACAAATTGATTGTGCCAAGCTTGATAAATATTCTTTTTATCTTGGGCGCCATTACTTACAGTTAATCCTTGGCTCATAATTGGAAAATGTGCAGCACTATTAATTTCATTAAAAGTCATCCAGTATTTAACTTTATCTTTATAACGAGTCAAAACAGTTTGCGCAAAGCGTTCAAAGAACTCAATTAATTTTTTGTTCTTCCAGCCACCATATTGCTTAATGAGGTTTAGTGGTAATTCGTAATGTGAAATAGTAATTACTGGTTCAATATGGTTCTTTAAGCACTCATCAATTACTGCATCATAAAACTTAAGACCATCCTCATTAGGTTGTTTTTCGTCACCATTGGGAAAAATTCGAGACCAAGCAATCGAAAAACGATAGCATTTAAAGCCCATCTCTGCAAATAAAGCAATATCTTCTTTAAAATGATGATAATGATCAATCCCGACGTGGTTTGGATAAACCCGCTTAGGATCAATCGAAAAATCAAAATCAGGAGAAGCAATAATCTTCATTCGATCTTTTCCACCTGGTAAAACATCAGGTAATGATAACCCCTTACCACCTTCTTGATATGCTCCTTCAAGTTGGTTAGCAGCAGTTGCGCCACCCCATAAAAAGTTTTTAGGAAAATTATTAGTATCCATAGCAAATCTCCTTTCATTAACCGCTTATTCTAGATCAAGCAATGCATCGCCGAAGTTAACATCGCCACTAGCAAGTACCTTTACATCATGATAATTATTTGAATTTGTAACAACAATTGGTGTTGTAACCGTGAATCCAGCTTCTTTAATTGCTGCTATATCAAATTCAATTAAAGGTTCACCTGCCTTAACAGTTTGATCCTTCTTAACTAATACTGTAAAGCCTTTGCCATCTAATTCAACTGTATCCATTCCAATATGAATCATTACTTCAGCACCAGTAGCTGATTTAAGACCAATAGCGTGCCCGGTTGGGAATACCATCATAACTTGACAATCAAATGGCGCACAAACTTTACCTTCTGCTGGTTCAATCGCTACACCTTTACCCATTGATCCGCTAGCAAAAACTTCATCTTTAACTTCAGATAGCGGCAATACTTGACCTGTTAATGGAGCAACCAGCTTTTCTGCCTCATTATATGTTACTACAGCTGTTTTGGTTGTTGCTGCATTTTCATTAGTCGGTGCTTGAGTACCAGCGACAGCAGAAGTTGTTGCACCAACAAGTGGTTCATCAACGCTACTTTTACCAAACAACATTTGTAAAATGAAACCAAGAACTGTCGCAACGGCCATGGCAATCATTAAGCCGTAAACTCGACCATCAACACCATTTTTCCCAATTGCATCAGGAATTGAGAAAATGCCCATACCAGCCATTAAGTAAACTTTGGTACCGAAGAAACCAATCATTCCACCACCAATAGCAGAAGCTATACAACTAAGGATAAATGGTCTTTTACGCGATAAAGTAACTCCGTAAATTGCTGGCTCAGTTACACCAAAAATACCAGAAACAAAAGCAGGAATCGCAATACTACGAGTTTTTTCATTCTTAGTTTGGAAAATAATTGCTAAAACAACACCGGTTTGCGCAAATGAAGCAGCTAAAGATAATCCTAAAATCGGATCATATCCCATAGCGGCAATATTGGTCATCATCACCGCAACAAAGCCCCAGTGGACACCAAAAATCACAAAGACTTGCCAGAAAGCACCCATTAAAATACCAGCTAACAGTGGACTAAAGTTGTAAAGCGCACTAACTATAGCTGCAATTGCATTACCAAGCCACGTAGCCACCGGTCCAATAATTAAAAAAGTAATTGGAATTGTAATCAATAAAACGACAAATGGTACTAAGAAAGTTTTAACAACATCGGGAATAATCTTCTTAGCCAATTTTTGAACTTTCGAAGCAAACCAAATTGATAAAATAATCGGAATAACTGATGAAGTATAATTCATCGAAATTACAGGTATACCTAAGAAAGTCATGTGAACGGGAGCTTGTAAAATTGTACCCTTAAAAACAGTAAATAGAGCCGTCTTACTACTTGCCATGGTCACAATTGTTGGATAACAAAGTGCCGCGCCAATTGTCGCTCCTAAGTATTCATTGATGCCAAACTTCTTAGCAGCAGAAATCCCCAAAATAACAGGTAAGAAATAGAATAAACTATCGCCAATTGCATTTAAAATAATGTATGTTCCTGAATTAGCTGCAACCCAGCCAAAAGATAGAAACATAGCATTAAAGCCCTTAATCATTCCAGCTGCACATAGAGGTCCTAAGATTGGATTGAAAATGCCAGAGATTAAATCAATAAATCTATCAGCTAAACTCATGTTGCTGTTATCAACATAATCATCACTAACTGTGCCACCATCGCTAAAGCCACCAACTTTAATTAAAGTATCGTAGACATCAGCAACGTTATTGCCAATAACAACTTGATATTGACCACCAGATTTAACTAATGAAAGTACTCCATCAGTCGCTTTCATCTTTTCGTCATTTGCCTTTTTCTCATCTTTCAATTTGAAACGCAAACGTGTCGTACAATGCACCACGCTGGCAACATTATCCTTACCACCAACGTTGGCGATAATTTCTCGACTTAATTCTTCGTAAGCCATATCTTCCTCCATCTAAAAAATAAAAACCCGCGAACTCAAAGAAGACTCCTTGTTAAGACAACAATAGAATTTTCTTTATGTTCTCGGGTTAATGCCTGTAAACAGTAACACACCGTTCAAACTTTGATTAATTTTTGATTGGACCTTGACCTGAATTTTTGGCTTGCTTGTTACTTTGTCGATGAGTAACTCGCCAAACATGAAGCGTTAAATAAACCTCATCATCAGGTTGCAATTTCCAACCAGCTTGATTTGATAAATAAGTGCCGATCTTTAAAACTGTCTCATATGCTTTATTGTACTTAACTTTCATTAATTCAAGCAAAGACTGATCAAGTTCACTACCAGTATTTTCATCACCAATTGGATAAAGATGCCGTACCATAAATAAACGCAAATGAGTCATAAACCGACTGAAATTAAAGGATTCGGTATCAAGCTGCATGCCATACTGATATTCGATTATCTCAACTACTCCACGGATCAGTTTGGTAATTTTTACAGTGTCCTGCAACTTGGTTTGACTAGAACCCGCATTAATGAAGTGATAAGTTAGATAAACTGCTTCCGATTGTGGAAAAGCTAGATTTGTTTTTTGTTCTATCAGCTTTAATGCATCTTTAGCAACACTATACTCTTTAGGAAAGAGCTTATTCATTTCCCAACTTAATGTGTCTGGCCCCAATTCAAATCTTTCATCAGTTCTTTTAAGCATAAAATCAATATGATCAGCTAAAACCATATACTGATAATCAGAAAACTTTACTTGCAGTCGCTTTGAAACTAGATCAGTAACAATAGAAGTTAAAGACAAGGTTCGTTGATCAATATCTTTGATATTATCAATCATTTTGATATTTTTCTCAACCGCAACAAAACGACGAGTAATTTTTTCTTCGTCAATGGCATCACCCGGTTTTTTGCCAAAGCCAATTCCATTGCCAATTACTACCCAATCGACACCAGATTTATCCGACACCAAAGCAGCGTTATTGTTAAAATTTTTACGAAATTTCACTCAGCATACTCCTGTCCCAATAAAAAAACCTATGAGCAGCACAAAAAACTTGTTGTTCATAGGTTCATGCCTGATCGAATCAGTAACACACTTATTTACTTATAAAATTATACATCATTGTTAAAGCGATTTCAATACTTATTTACGTATTTTTCATCAGCATTTATTTAGTTATAAATATTTGTACTTAAGCAAAATATATATTTTAATATTAATTACTACTTTTTGTTCCCACCAAATAGAAAAAAGGTTTACTTTAATGACCACGAAGACACAAAATTATTCGTTAAAACAACGCTTTTTAAATTCAATTATTGTTTTATTCTTGGGGATGCTCTTTTATTTGGGTATCACATTAGTATTTTTTGGCTCTGGAATTGGTAATGCATATCTTATCAAAAATAATTCCGAAAAAGCTAGCTCCAATCTAACAGCCCAAAAAATCCGCAAGAATCAACAGCATAAGACTACTTATGATGCCAGTAAAACTGAATCTGTTAGTACCGTTAAGCTAATTAAATCACAGTCTCAAAAGGCATATAGTATTGGGCAGGTTTCAATTCCTGCTGTTAATATTCATGTGCCGCTATTTGCTGGATATGGCAAAAACAATCAAAATTTATCATATGGTGTCGTTACTTGCCTTCCTAATCGATCCATGGGAGGGAATAATAATTATGTTCTTGCCGGACATTATATGGGTTCAGCCAATGCAGCGGTTCTAGATAATCTGCACTTAACTAAACCAGGTGATCTTGTTTATATCACAGATTTACGCAACATCTATCTTTATCGCATAAAAAAGATTTCTGTAGAAATCAAACCTAACCAAATTGAAGTAGAAAATAATGTCAGAAACAAACCAATGATCACATTAATAACTTGTTCTGATTTTAATACATCAAAATACGGCTATGGTGCTAATCGAACGGTAGTTCAGGGAAAACTGGTCGGTCAAGCCAGCGCTAGTATAACCAATCTAAGGATCGCTGAGCTAATTAAATCTAAGAATAAGGCCTATAGTGCCCAAAACAAGTTAATTTTAACAAATAAAAAAGTCATTCATAAAAGCTGTCCTCGAGCAGCTGCTCAACCCAAGTTCTATCAAAACCAGTCCTTTATTAAAATTTCAATTATCACATTCAATATTATTTTTCTAATTATCATTAGTTGGTTACTTATAAAAATTTGGTAATCGACTAAATTTTTATCATTAAGTATGCTTACCCCTAAGATCATCACGCCACAATATTCTAAGCTCGAAATTAATAGTAATGGCTATAATCTATGAATTAAGACTATCAAACAATCGATTCATAATAGTCTATATATTAGATAATCTAATTTTTCAAGCAAAATAACATGGTATTTAAAATTATTATGGATTTAACACTCCAAATCAATATCACGGTTTATTGTTGTACAAAAAAGAATAATAAATACTATTACTTTTACATTTGACGTGATTCAGTAGATAGTCATGAACTACCTTTAATTTATTAATTATTGATAAAAAATTAACAGTCGAAAACCATAATTAGCTATTAATTTTAATTGCAATCTTATATTTTATACTTATAAAAAATTAATTAAATTGTAGCCAATAATAAACAACTCAAAAGAAAAATCAGTAAAAATGTGATCAAAATTCGCAATATTGAGAGACAATTTAATACAATCACTAAAAGACGTATGTAATTTCCAATATTAATCTGAAGAGTGATATTAACAAATTTTTAAATATAAAGAAAAGCTTATGTCTTTTTTATCCAAATAAAAAACCTATTGATTGGATATCATAGGAATATCTATCAACAGGTTTTATCACAGAGCCCTAATTAAACATCAGTTTAACTATCAGCAATATTTTTTAATAATCAAACAAATTTAAGAACTGACATGAAAAGAAACTATTTAAGTTTATAAGTAACTTATTAAAAAGGCTAACTTGATTAATTGTATCTGTAGATCAGCATTTATGAATTAATCTTGTTTTTTCTTGCGTTTAAATCCTAAACCACCTATTAGTGTTATTAATAAAGCAAAGATTCCACTGAAAGTAAACAAGTTTTTTTCTTTTTGGTTGCTGCCCGTTTGCGGTAGCATTGAATTTTTATTTACTTTATCAACCGGTGGAACTGTTAACTTGTTGCTCATTAAGCGTGGGATTGTGACCAATTGGTGGTTACTTGCATTAGCTAGGTCTTGCTTTGATTTTTCCGATGATTGTTGTTGCTCACGCTTTTCCCATATTGACAGATTGCGACGATGCTTATTTGGCAGTATCAATTGCTTTTGTTCATGACTTGGTTCTGTTTGATGACTGTGACGGTTCTCAGGCGCCGTTGACTGATTTAAATCAGATTTATTTGGCGACATAGGACTTTTATGACTAGGTTGTAAGGGATTAGGAGCTGGCTTGGTGATTTTTTCATAAATATAATAAATATTTTGTGCGGTGTCGCTAATTGTACCGGTTTTATTACCTTTAACTTCTTTTAACTGATAATCTGAAAACTTTTTTTCTTGACTTGTATATGGATCACCAATTTTACCATTAATTATAATTGGCTGAATTAAATCATTCCCAGTTGTATCTTGATAATGAATTGTAACAGCTTTCCCTTGTTTAGGGGCTTCTCGATGATTAAAGGCAACAGTATAAGTAATGTCACCAGTTACATTCTCAGGAATTGAAATATTTTGCTCATTATTTAAAGGTAAATTTGATTTTGAGGAATTTAGTACATATCCTTTAGAAATTAAAGAATTGACGATCTGGTTGTATTTTTCTTTATATTGAATTATAGTTCCGGATACAATATCTACTTTATCTGCTTCAAGTACTGAATTATTATTATCTAGATCGATGTAATTAATTGTTGCCTTAGAGGAAGTAGGAATTGAAGGATTAGGAGCTGGCTTGGTGATTTTTTCATAAATATAATAAATATTTTGCGCGGTGTCGCTAATTGTACCAGTTTTATTACCTTTAACTTCTTTTAACTGATAATCTGAAAACTTTTTTTCTTGACTTGTATATGGATCACCAATTTTACCATTAATTATAATTGGCTGAATTAAATCATTCCCAGTTGTATCTTGATAATGAATTGTAACAGCTTTCCCTTGTTTAGGAGCTTCTCGATGGTTAAAGGCAACAGTATAAGTAATGTCACCAGTTACATTCTCAGGAATTGAAATATTTTGCTCATTATTTAAAGGTAAATTTGATTTTGAGGAATTTAGTACATATCCTTTAGAAATTAAAGAATTGACGATCTGGTTGTATTTTTCTTTATATTGAATTATAGTTCCGGATACAATATCTACTTTATCTGCTTCAAGTACTGAATTATTATTATCTAGATCGATGTAATTAATTGTTGCCTTATATAACGATTGTAAATTATTATGTACATAGGTATCAGCATCTGTTTCACCATTATAGTTAGCTGCTAGATTAGTAGAGGATATTTTAATTGTACCTTTAGGATGTTGTATAGTACCGCCTTTGACACGAATCCAATCTTTTGGTGTATCTAAACCGGTTCCTGAAATAACGGAATCTTTGCCTAGAACAAAAACAGCTAAATTTTTAAGTCCACTAAGCATATTCTCTTTATAAATAACTTGATGCATTGAAAAACTACTAAGGTTTAAATATTTTAAACTGAGATTATTGCGGAACATAGAACTCATACTTAGTGCTGAGGTTGTGTTAAAAGTGCTCAAGTCTAATTTTTCTAGTTTTCCACAATTTTCAAACATTGAATTCATATACACAACTTGACTAGTGTTAATGTCGGGAGTTTTTAAGTTAGTTAAATTAGCACAATTTCTAAACATATAGCTAGTATCGGATGCAACCTTGCTTTTAAAGCTACTCAAGTCTAATTCAGATAATTTAGTACAACCATCAAACATATGCATAAAATAGACAATCTTTTCACCACCGAAATCTTCAAAAGTAAGATTTGTTAAATTAGCACAATTTCTAAACATATAACTTGAATCAATTGTTTCGATAGCTTTAAAGTTGCTTAAATCTAATTTAGTTAAACTACTATCACCGTCAAACATATACTGCATGTACTTAACTTTACTTGTATTAAATTTATTTAAAGCAAGTGTGGTCAGATTAGCATCATTACTGAACATCCGATCCATTGCCCCACAATTGCTGGTATCAAGAGAACTTAAATCAAGAGATTGAAGAGAGGAATCATTAGCAAACATTCCAGTCATATGAGTAACTTGTGATGTATCTAAGTTGTCTAGATTTTTAATTGATTTCAAATTTGGTAGATTAGCAAACAAATTATTTGCTTTGCCCCAAATTTTTATTTTATCAGCAATATTGATAGATTCAATATCTTGATAGTGTGGTATATTGGAAGCAATTGGATTAGGATCAGTTATACTTCCACCTTTATTAATAGTTAATGCTTTTGTTTGATCATTATAAGTTACTTTTAGACCATTCCAAGTATTATTACTCGGCTCCTCACTTTGACTGCTAATTTTTGTGTGATCTTTTTTGTCGTTTAATTGAGGTTGTTGCTTAGATTGTTCAGTTTGACTTAATCGTTGAGCAGTAGATTCTTTATTGCCAGAATTAGTAGTAATCTGATCTGCAATCAATTTTACCTTAACAACCTGATTATTTTGATTTTGACTGGATTCGTGATTATCTATAACTTTATGATCATTGACTTGGCTTTCTTTATCGGTAACCGTATCCGCTTTTATTTCCTTAACATTGGGATTAGCTAGAAATAAAGCAGCGCTTAAAACAGCACCGGCAATACTAACGTTAACTTTACCTAAATGCGAAAATTGTTTTATAATAACTGTTTGTTCATTTTTCATAATTTGACCATTTCTAATAACCATCGGTTTACTAATCTTATTTAATTAAAGTTAGTATAGATATATTTTTCTTCATTATAAAAATGATTATGTTACGTGTCAAACGGTTTTAATTCCATAAATATAAACAATTCAATTATTTATTACAGTGTTATTTATTTTAACAGTTTGCCGTAAGTAAATGGTTTTTATAAATACTGCAAAATTGTTTTAAATTATTTTTTCTTTACATGCCCATAAGTTAGGAAAATAAACAAAATATTTGCTATTTATATTACTATAAAATCATAATATTATAATGCAAAATACAATATATTATTTATAACAAAATTATATATTATACAAGTAAATTTTTAAAAAAGATTATAGATACTTTAATAAGTTATTTTATTTTTAAATTATTTACGTTAACTAAATAGATTAAAATTACTATTGTAATAACATTTATCTGGTTTAAAAGAAAGATTCATTATTTGTAGTTTCTTTAAGCTAACAATTTACCGCCACATTATGATAAAAAGAAACATAAGTTTTCCTTTACATTAAAAAATTGTTGATTCCACTTTTCAGATTCACATCAGAAATTGTTTATTGTTTTAAATTGTCGCTCAATGTTTAAGATCATGACCTCATTTTTACTGATTTTCTTTTAATTTGCTTCATTAAGTTAAAACTAAGGTCCATCATGTAATCTTAAAACTTGATTATTATGTCTACTATGCTTAGTCATCACACTAACAACGGTCATATCTTTGTTAATGTCTGCCACTATTCCAGTGCTAATGATAATTTCCCATAATATACATTAGACTGAATAAGAAATGAATTATCTAACAAGATTGTGGTAAGCATGCTATAGCAAAAAGCAATCTGGTAGATAAACATTGTTCCTCTCATTTTAATAAGATTCGACTACCAAAATATTTACAATGAATTCATCTGAATTATAAACGCCTAAACTTTTGTTATCTTTCATAAAAAGATATCATTATTCTAAATACATTTGTCTTAACTGAGTCAGATCAGCACTATTAAATCCTAATTCCTTTTCAAAGAAAGTAGCAAAATCGCCCCAGCCACCACGAATAGTTTCAGTAATACCGCGAATAGCAATACCTTCACCCTTAGTAACATTCATCTTGGCGACCATCTGTGTAATTTCATCATTGCTGGGCAATTGACGCGAAACAGCAAAGTCATAGAGTTTATTGGTTAATAAATAATCGCGAGCAATTGTATCGTCGCCAACTCCTAAGGCCATCAAAATTAATGCTGAGACCATTCCCGTTCGGTCTTTACCTGCACTGCAATGGTAGACCAATGCCTGATCTGGCTTTAATTTCAATAACTCGGTAAATATTTGAGCAAACATCTCCCGACTATGTGAATTAAGCAATGTTTGCTGATAAATTCGACCAATAAAATTATTATTCAAATTGGGAATGTGATGAAGAAAGCGATAAATGTGGTGGTTACTCTGACTTCCTGACTCATTTTCATCATATATTGGCACATCAACGTATTTAACATTTGACCAATGTACATCTGGAGCAGATTTTTTCTCGTACTGGGAACGCAAATCGCAATCAACTGCAATTCGTAATTGAACTAATTTAGTTTGATCAGTTGTAGTCAATGAACTAAGCGAATCAGACCTATAAATTTTATTCCATTTAACTTTTTGGCCATTTTCATTTTGATAGCCGCCAACATCTCTAAAATTCAACGGCCCATCCAATTTAATAATTCGATCATGTACCAATTAACTCACACTTTCTTAACTCAAGTATCAAATTCATTCATCATGAGCAAAAATCTGCGTCGCCTTAACGGCTCTTTTCCAGCCTTGGTATAAACGGTTTCGTTCGCTGTCATCCATTTGGGTTTCAAATGTTTTACCGACAACAAAAATATCTTTAAGCTCATCAACATCTTTCCAATAACCCACGGCAAGACCAGCTAAAAAAGCCGCCCCTAAAGCAGTCGTTTCCAACATTTGCGACCGCTCAATTTTTATTCCTAAAAGGTTTGCTTGAAATTGCAATAAATAATCATTATTTGATGCCCCGCCATCGACACGCAAGGTAGGAATTTGAATTCCAGAATCAAGTTGCATTGTATCAACTACATCTCTAGTTTGATAAGCTAACGATTGGAGCGTGGCCTTGATAAAATCATTTCTATTTGTTCCACGTGTAACTCCAAATACAGCGCCTCGAGCTTCTGAATCCCAGTACGGGGCGCCAAGTCCTGTAAATGCTGGAACAACATAAACCTCATTTTCAGATTTTGATAAACTAGCCGCTTTCTCCGACTCTGCTGCCGTTTTAATCATTTTCATTGAATCTCGTAACCATTGAATGGCACTACCAGAAACAAAAATCGATCCTTCAAGTGCATATGTTATTTTACCATCAAGTCCATATGCAATGGTTGTAAGTAAATTATTATCTGATTCGGTTGGCTGCTCACCTGTATTCATTACAATAAATGAACCTGTTCCATAGGTGTTTTTTACCATACCCTTTCTCAATGCCAGCTGTCCAACTAAAGCCGCTTGTTGATCGCCTGCAATTCCACATATTGGAACTTTCTCACCAAAAAAAGTATAAGACTTGGTATAACCATAAATTTCAGAATTTGATTTGACTTCGGGAAGCATTTCTTTAGGGATATTAAGCAAATTCAAAATATCATCATCCCATTGTAAATCATGAATATTAAATAGCATTGTTCTAGAAGCATTAGTATAGTCCGTTACATGAACTGTGCCATCAGTCAACTTCCACAACAACCAGCTATCAATAGTTCCAAACAACAAGTCACCTTGTTCAGCGCGTTCCTGTGCCCCGTTTACATGATCCAAGATCCACCTTATTTTAGTTGCACTAAAATAAGGATCAATGATTAATCCTGTTTTTTTATGAATCATTTGACTATAGCCATTATTTTTTAAATTTTCGGCTAATTCGGTTGTCTGCCGTGATTGCCATACAATTGCATTATAAATAGGTTTACCAGTTTTTTTATCCCAAATAACTGTAGTTTCTCTTTGGTTGGTGATTCCAATACCTTTAATTTGTTCAGGACGAATTCCGGAATTGATAATCGCATTAGCAATTGTCGTTTGTACTGCATGCCAAATCTCTTCAGCCTTGTGCTCAACCCATCCAGGTTGAGGAAAATACTGCGGAAATTCCGTTTGCGAAGAAGCAATCTTATGACCTTGATGGTCTATAATCATCGCCCGTGTCGAAGTAGTACCCTCATCAATTGCCATAATGTAATTTTTTGCCATAAATTGTCCTTTCTTAAGAAAGCGATTTACTATAATTTTACTACCTAAGCCCACTTTTACAAGAAATAATTATAGCATGGGATCTATTTTTTAAGTTATACTGTGAGCATCAAGCTTTGATTAAAAAGAGGATAACAAAATTATGAAAAAAGAAATAATTACCTTAACAATTGCTGGAAACGATAGTGACGGTAGTGCAGGAATGACCGCAGATTTACATTCATTTTATGCTCGCGGAGTTTATGGCATGGGGCTCCTAACAGCGGCAGTAGCTGGCAATACAACTGGAATCTATGCACAAGAAATAATGCCAGTATCCTTCATTCAAAAACAATTTGACATCCTTAACGATGATTTTAAAATTGCCGCATTAAAAACTGGTATGTTAGCAACTAAGGAAATAATTACTTGCGTTGCCAAAAATTTGTATCGCTATGATATGGGGAAAATTGTTCTTGATCCTGTAATTATGACAAAGCACGGTGATACTCTTCTTGACGACAATGCCTATCAAGCATTTCTAGAAGAACTAATGCCACTAGCAGATATTATTACACCAAACTTTTATGAACAACAGAAGCTAACCGGATTAGCCTTAATAAACAAGGATGAAATCTATCAGGGTGCAAAAATACTCAAAAACATGGGAGCTAAGAATGTACTCATGAAAGGGCGACATGACAATTCTGCTCAAAGTGATGTTACAGATATTCTATTGGCTTCAGATAATAAATTTTATGAATTTACTAAGCCCTATATTAATACTGATAGAATCAACGGAACAGGAGATACCTTATCCGCTGTTATTACAGCAGAACTAGCAAAGGGTAAATCAATTATCGATAGTGTTAAAATTGCCAAAGACTTCACTTATGAGGCAATTGCACATCCAATTGAAGTGGGCTCAAAATATGGTCCAATTAATCATTTTGCAGCTCAACAAGATGTTGAATAATTATCTTTTGCTCACATTCTACCTTTAAGATATACTTTAACCAAGAAGTAGAGGTAAAAAAACCATGGCAGACAAAACAATCAAAATTGCTTACTTATATGAAGACCTAATGAATACATATGGCGACTCTGGTGATGTTAAAATTCTTAGTTTCTTATTCCAAAAGCAAAATTATAATACCCAGATAACAAATATTTCTCTAGGCGATGAATTTAATGCCTTTGATTATGACTTTATCTTTTTTGGGGGTGGACAAGATTTTGAGCAGACCGTAGTTGCTAAGGATTTGCCCCGACATAAAGAAACTCTAACCGCTTATATTAATGCTGGTCATCCCATGTTAGGTGTTTGCGGAGGCTATCAACTTATTGGCACATACTACAAAACAAATAGTGGAATTACAATCAAGGGTCTTGATATCCTTCCTTTCCATACGATATTCAAATCCGACAAACGGATGATTGGCGACACTCGTTATATGAGTGAGTGGGGCGAAGTTATAGCATTTGAAAACCATTCTGGTCAAACTTATTTTGATGATCAAAACAAATTACATCCCTTAGGTAAGATGATTGAAGGATATGGTAATAATCCACAAGATCATGTTGAGGGTTTACGATATCGCAATTTCATTGGTACATATTCTCATGGACCAATATTAAAAAACCTTAATATTGCCAACGCAATTGTAAAGATGATTCTAACTTGGCATGAGGAACGTTTAGCAATCAAATAAATGTAATTTTTAACATATTATAATAGTTAAATTTATACCTTATTATGCAATGAGGTTTTTTTATTATATTAAGTAAAAAGGAGGATTTATACAATATAATGGTTACTGCTAAAGATGTTGCAGCTCTAGCAGGTGTATCTTTAGGATCTGTTTCCAATTATTTAAACGGAAAAAGGCAAAGAAAAAGTACGTCTGAAAATATAAAAAATGCAATGGAACAATTAAATTACCACAAGAATATTATTGCTAGTGGGCTTAAAAAAAATCGAACAATGTCAATCGGAATAGTAATTAACCAATTAACGGATTATTTTTCTATGTCCATTATCTCCGTAATTGAAAGATATGTTGAAAAATATGGATATAGCATTATGGTTTGTGATTACCATGATGACAAAGAAAGATTTGAAAAAAAAATAAACTTTCTTTTAAATAGATCAATTGATGCAATAATCGTTTTTCACCAAGATCACGTAACTCCAATGTTAAAAAAAGCATATAAAGAAAGAGTTCCTATAATAGCTATTGATGCACCAATTAAAGGTCTTCCTTCCGATGCCGTAATAGTTAATAATTATGAATCATCAAAAATAGGGGTTAATTATTTAATCAAAAAAGGTTATAAAAATATCGGAATTATAACTGGTTCTTCTAAAAATTATATTTCAAATGAAAGACAAAGAGGATACGAGGACGCTTTACGGCAAAATAATATACTTATTAGAAATAATTATATATGGCATGGCAATTATACTATTGAGGCAGGTTATCAAGGATACAATGAACTTGTAAAAACAACACCGAAGTTGGATGCTTTATTCATCATTAACTATTATATGTCACTCGGAGCAATTAGCGCTTATAGACAAGAGCCTCATCATAAAAAACTAAAAATTCTAGTGTATGATCACTTCTTCGTTAATGATATCTTTTATCCTGAAATTAGTTCCATCGAGCAACCTATTGAACAAATTGGCAATAAAGCAGGTAAACTCATAATTGAAAGATTAACTAATTCAGTTAATTCTGGGTTTAAAACAATTTATTGTAACAATATTGTTCACGAATGAAGAAAGCGGTTGCTTTATTTAGCGTAAGGTATTAAAATCTAGTTATGATTTGAATAAAATTATTCAAATTATTTATTTTTTGTAAAACTTGAAACGATTCACGTAAAGGAGAAATATTATGAATATTTTATTAGCATGTGGTGGTGGCATGAGTTCTTCTCTCTTAGCAACAGCTTTGACACGCGAAGCTACTAAGCACAATAAAAATTGGAATGTCCATGAAACAAGCATCGACAAAGTGTCTGATGACTTAAATGAAACAGACTATCAGTTAATTTTATTAGCTCCTCAAGTCTCTTTTAAGAAAAAGGATTTTGAAAAAGAAGCTAAACAGAAAAAAGCAAAGTTCATTCTAATTCCTATGACTATGTACACCCCAGCTAGAATAGATAAGCTATATGAATTAATAATCAAGGAGGTAGAGTAATGAACTTTGATTCTATTTCGGAAAAAATGGGTAAAGTTGCAAATAACCGCTACCTGACAGCTATTAGAGACGGTATGTCTGTTATTATTCCTGTTTCAATAATTGGTTCTTTTTTTACAATTTTATTAAATTTACCAATTGATTCATGGAAACATTTTATTCAGCCATACTCTTCAATGTTATCAGTACCAATGTATTATTCCATAAATTTAATGGCTGTCTACTGTGTATTTTCAATTACTGCTCATTTGTCAAAATATTATAAAATTGATCCAATTTCAACTGGTGTTCTTGCAGAAATGTCTTTCTTTATACTAGCAATTCAACCAATAGTTTTAGATAAACCTAAAGCTGGCATTACAGCAGGAACATACATGTCTATTAGTAATATGGGAGCACAGGGATTATTTACAGCAATTCTCTGTGCCATCTTTACAGTAGAAGTTGTTCGCTTCTTTAATGAAAAACATCTAGTAATTACTATGCCAGATGGAGTTCCTGCTGCTGTAGGTAATTCTTTTAGCGCTTTATTTCCTGGTATTATAATTATACTTGTATCTTTTATTCTTAAGGAAATATTTAAACTTGATATTAATGCAATTCTAACCTGGATTTTTTCTCCAATCGGTTACTTTGGCAAGGATACTTTCCTATCAGCAATCATTCCAGTTCTTTTGATAACTATTATTTGGCTTTTTGGTGTTCATGGTATGGTTATTGCAACACCTATTCTTTATCCATATTGGTATGCAAATCTTAATGCTAATGTAACTGCAATAGCACATAATCATGCCCCTGTTCACTTTATGACTGAACAATTCTTCCAGTGGTTTGTGTGGGTTGGCGGTGCTGGTGCTACTCTCTCTCTCTCAATTCTTTTATTATTAGGAAAGTCTAAATTTAGCAAAACAATGGGCGCTGTCACAATCGTTCCCGCTATCTTTAATATTAATGAACCACTAATTTTTGGTATCCCTATTATCATGAATCCTTATTTTGCAGTCCCGTTTGTGCTTGCACCTACGGCAATGGCTGCTGTAACTTATATAGCAATGAAATTACATTTAGTGGCTTATACAACTGCAGTTGCTCCATGGACATTACCTGGACCAATTGGAGCATGGATGGCCACAGGTTTTGATTGGCGTGCAATTATTTTATGTATCGTTAATATCTTAATTTCAATGGTTATCTACTATCCATTTTTTAAAATGTTTGATCATAACCAATTAAAATTAGAACAAGGAGAAAATACAAATGAAGGGAATATCAGTCTATCCAAATAAAAGTAACACAGATGACTGTATTCGTTATATTGATCAAGCTGCAGATATTGGATATACTCGACTTTTTACGAGTTTATTGGAGCTAAACGGTAATAAAGATAAGATCATTAATCAATTCAGAAAAGTTTTGTTTCATGCTCGTCAACGCAAGATGTGGATCAGTTTAGATGTTAATCCAAATTTATTTGATAGCTTAAATATAAGTTATAATGATTTGTCTTTTTTCAAAGAATTAGGTGCTGATATTGTCAGATTAGATTCTAATTTTGATGGACTGCCTGAATCAATTATGACTTATAATAATAAAGATTTAACAATTGAAATTAATATTAGCAATGATACAGGAAATTTGGCTAATATATTGAGCTATAAGCCTATTAAAGAAAAAATTATAGGTTGCCACAATTTTTACCCACAACGTTATACCGGCTTAGATACAAATTATTTCTTAAATACAACTCGTAAATACCACAATTTAGGAATTCGTACAGCCGCTTTTATTTCTTCTCCTTCTGCTAAAATTGGACCACATCCTTATAATGCAGGATTACCTACTTTAGAAATTCATAGAGAATTACCAATAGAAAAACAAGCTCAATATTTAATTAATACACAATTAATTGATGATATTATCATAGGGAATTCCTTTGCTAGTAAAGAAGAATTAGAGAAAATCGCAAAATTAAATTTAAATATTCCACAATTTTTTATTAAATTTATTCCAACAGTTACAGATTTAGAAAAAGAAATTGTTCTTAATAATCTTCACTTTAATCGAGGAGATATTAACAGTTATTCAATACGCTCTACTTTTGTAAAATTGAAATATAATCATCAAGATTTACCAGTCAATAATCCTATAAATACTTTAAAACGAGGAATGATTACAATTGGTAATAACAATTTTAAACAGTATAAGGGAGAATTAAATATTGTTAAACAAGAAATGGATAATCAAGATCATTTAAAGAATGTAGTAGCACAAATAATACCAAGTGACTTACAATTCATTAATTTTATTGATCCGTGGGATAAATTTAAATTCATTGATATCGATAACTATTAAGGGAGAAATTATGGAAGGATTAGAAGAAATTAGTTTTGAAATTATTAGCCACTCAGGACAAGCCAAAACTGAAATTATGGAAGCAGTCACTCGCTCTAGAACTAGCAATATGGATCCATACCCACTGATTAATTCAGCAAAAGAAGAACTTAAAAAAGCTCAACAGGCTCATATGAAAGTTTTATCATCTTTTGCTAAAACTGGTAAAAGCAAAATTGATCCTCTTTATATGCATGCAGAAGATCAAATGATTACAGCAGAAAGCTTTTTAGATTTTGCAAATGAATTAATTGAAACTAATTTAGAATTAAATAAATTGAAACAAAATCAATTGCACAAATAAAAACTTTTTTTAAATTAATAATTATAAATCAATTGAAAGAAAAATTATGCAAATAGAAACCAAAATTAAAAATTTTGAAAAAATGGGTATAGGATTATTCGTTCATTGGGGGTTGTATTCAAAGTTTTCTAGGGGAGAATGGTCTCAAAACATCTTAAATATTCCTGAGTATCAAACTGCTTTTAAGAACTTCAATCCTGCAGAAGAAAATGTTAAAAATTTAGTTAGAATGGCAAAACGGTCAGGATTTAAATATATTGTATTAACTGCTAAACACCATGATGGTTTCTATCTATTTGATACTAAAGGAATCAGTAATTTTGATAGTGTACATACTCCATTTAAAAAAGATATTATTAAAATTTTCACTAGTGAATGTCATAAACAAAAAATTAAACCATTTATCTATTTTGCTACTTATGATTGGAATAATAACAAATATTATCAAAATTTTAATGGTTATTTAAAAGAACTACGCAATTTAATTAAACTTCTTTGTACTAACTACGGTGAAATAAGTGGGTTTTGGTTTGATGGAAATTGGAATAAGCCTAAAGCTGATTGGCAAGAAGAAAAACTTTACAATGAAATAAGAGAATTACAACCACAAGCAATTATTACAAATAATACAGGATTAGAAAAACAGGGCCAAAATGATGGCACAAACGTAGATGTTTTAACATTTGAACGTGGTAATCCCAAAAACATTAATCACGTGCAACATAATCATTATTTTGCGGCAGAAACGTCTTTAACATTAAACAAACACTGGGGAAATGCTAAAAATGATCTTAATTATATTTCTGCCCAACAATTGATTGAACAAATTTGTCGTACACGCAAAGTTGGAGCAAATTTATTAATCAACGTAGGACCAGAATTTGACGGATCTTTAAACATTCACTGTCGTTCATTACTCGAAGTTGTTAGAAAATGGATGAATATAAATCACGAAGCAATTTATAATACTCCTAATTATGAAAACTTAACTAATACTTCAATTTCTAATAATTATGATTTTATTAAAGGACGTTATCTCTTTGTTGATAATTTAGGTAACGTTGGAAATAATAATGTAGTCCTTGGTGGAGAAAAAGATCGTAATATTATATTTAAAGACTGGGATAATCGATTAATCGATCATATTACTTGGTTAGATAATAATAAAAGTGTAAAATTCAGCCAAAATATAAATAGTAAAAGACTAGAAATTTTAGCTGATGGTTTTGAATATGGAACAAATTTAATTGAGCGCGTTGCTAAAATTTTTTATAAACAACGTTAGGTAAATTTGGTCAAATCTATTTTTTACACACGATTTCTTTATTATAGAGAAATCGTGTGTTTTCTTTTATTCTTTTTCATAAGTTATTTACCAAAATTGTAACTCGTAATAACTGCTATCTTCATTTGTTGCGTTGCTTTTCAGCAATTAAATCTGTCAGATTTAGTATTCTTTTAACATTTGCTTTATACTATTCGCAGTCATACGTATCGATCCATCTTTGATAATATTCGTAGATTTTATAAATATCGACCCATGAAGGTTTGCTTAATCCTGCCTGTTGCCAATCCTTTATTTCAATATATTTATTTTTGAAAAGAGAAGATTTATCCTTATATTTTGAAGTTAGTCTAAAAAGAAAATAGCTTTTTTAATCTTGTCTTAAAAATAAAACTGGACGAGTTTTACCACCCTTAATATCAATGAAACTAACATAAGCCCAATATAAAGTATCCGCACCCATTAATATCCACCATCATCATTTAAAAAGCTTCTGCTTTTTCTTCAGTATCAATTTTTTCAATTGGAAGCTCATAACTAGCCTTGAGTAGTTTAGCTTTAGCAAATTCATCATCTGAAGTTTGGAAACTTATACTTCTTGAACTTGTATTTATATTCAAGTTCAATTCTATTAGTTGTTTTGCAAATTATTGATTGTTAATTCGATAATAAATGGATGTTTCATACTCTGTTGCCAAAGATCATATACAGTTTCATAAAGTTTTTCTGTAAATCTAATCATTTTCTTTCTCTTTATAAACTACCTTTATTTAGCATTTTATATTGTACTACTTCTTAAATATCGCTATAATAAAAGTGATAACACGAGGGGAGCCCATTGAGGCTGAGATGGAATTTTTTCCAGACCCTTTGAACCTGTAAGCTAATTCTTGCGTAGGAACGTGCCTTATCCAATTATGCTTTGACACCATCCGGTATCAAAGCTTTTTATTTGCTCGAAAAAGCCCATGGTTCTTTATTTTTAGGAGATGAATTATGAAGTTAGACATGCTCAATAAGTTACGACAACAAAATCCCGTTGTTTTAAATGCCGCCAATTTTGTTACTGTTCAAGATGTAGCCAATGGTCTTAATGCCATCGGTGCATCGCCTATCATGAGTCAGGAAATCGAAGAAGCTGAAGAAATGGCTCAATTAGCTGCAAGTATCACCCTTAATCTTGGCACCTTAACCAAGCTCCAAGTCGAATATATGGAGAAAATCGCAGCAAAAGCATCCTCAGATAATAAACCAATTATACTTGATCCTGTCGCAGTTGGTGCGAACAAATACCGACTTGACACGGCTATACATTTGTTATCGGAATTCCCAATTCAAATTATTCGTGGAAATGCTGGTGAAATTGCTACTTTAGGTAATTTTGAATGGCAATCTAAAGGAATTGATGCAGGAGATGGCAATAATGATTTAGATGAGATTACTTTAAAAACGGCTCAAAAATTTAACTGTGTTGTAATTGCTAGTGGTGCTACAGATACAATTAGCGATAGTACTCACGTTACACATATTTATAACGGAACGCCCTTATTCCAAGCGCACGTTGGTTCAGGAGACATGCTCTCCAGTATTGTCGCAGCTTTTGCAGCTATTGAAAAAGATCCTTATGAAGCAGCAATAATTGCTACACTAATTTTCGCTGCTACAGGGGAACTGCTCGTCAAAAATCAGCCTCAAGTTGGACCTGGTTCATTTGGTATATACCTGCTGGACTATCTAGCTGAGGTTCAACCTGCTGATATTGAAAAAATCGCTCATTTTGATTAGGAGATAACCATGAAGCAAGAAATTAATTCTTTTCCGCAAGTGCTAACTATTGCAGGTACCGATTCAGGTGGTGGAGCTGGGATTATGGCTGATCTAAAAACATTTCAAATGCAACATGTTTTTGGTACAGCAGTAGTAGTAGCTGTTACAGCCCAAAATACTTTGGGTGTACAAAACTCATTTTTACTTCCCTTAGATATGGTTGATGCCCAGTTTGCTTCTCTAGCTAATGATTTCAAAATTCGGGCTTGCAAAACCGGCATGCTTGGTGATTCAGCTCATGTTCACCAAGTTGCACTTAATTTACAAAAATACAATTTTGGTCCTACTATCGTTGACCCGGTAATGATAGCCAAGGGAGGTGCTACTTTATTAAGTAAAGATGCGATTACAACCGTTAGAGAAGAATTACTTCCTTTAGCAGATCTTGTCACACCCAATTTACCTGAAGCTGAAGAACTAACCGGAATAAAAATAACAAAGAAAGAAGAATATCCGAAATTAGCACTTACCTTACAAAAAATGGGTGTTAAAAACGTGTTAATTAAAGGGGGACATGCTAAAGATAAACATGTTAGCGACTATACCCTTTTAGAAGATGGCACTGATTTTTGGATAAGCAGTCCACGCACAAATACAGCACGTACCCACGGAACGGGTAATACTTTAGCAGCAACAATTGCCGCTCAATTAGCTCTCGGAAATGAGCTACCAACAGCAATTAAAGTTGCCAAAAAATATGTTGCTGCTACCATTGAACAAACTATTCAGGTCGGTCATGGCCATGGTCCACTCAATCACTGGGCCAAAGTTAGATAGGAAAAAAATATGAAACAATTTAAATCTAATATCCTGCATTCTTACTTTATTTGTGGCACACAGGATCTTTCTCCTCACCAAACATTACCACAGCTTGTGGAAGAAGCATTAAAAGCAGGAATAACAGCTTATCAGTTTCGTGATAAGGGAGCTAAATCGACTCTAAGTAAAAAAGATCGCTTACCAATGGCAATTCAGTTACACGAACTTTGTCAAAAATATGACGTACCCTTTTTTGTTGACGATGATGTCAACTTAGCAAAAGAGGTTAGAGCCGAAGGTATTCACGTGGGACAAACTGATGAATCAATTGAACAAGTTATTGCTGATGTTGGTCAACAAATGATTGTTGGTTATTCTTGTTCTACTCTACCTGAAATTGAGCAAGGTAACCGAATTAATGGGATTGACTATTATGGTTGTGGCCCAATTTTTGCCACTCAGTCAAAAAATGACGCTGATCCTGAAATTGGTCTTGATGGTTTACGGCAATTAGTCACACATTCATTACGACCTATTGTTGCAATTGGTGGGATAACTACTTATGACTTGCCGGCAATTGCTCAAACTAGAGCAGCTGGCGCAGCAGTTATTTCAATGATTTCCCAAAGTAAGAACATTCAAAAGACTGTTACAGCAATGCTTACCACCAATTGGCAGCGACAATAATAGCTGTTAGCTTCTTCCTCGTTATTTAAAACCTTAGTTATCTTCAAAAAAGGCAGTACTACCGTACTACCTTAAGTACTGCCTTTTTTAGCTTCTTTAAATATACTTCATAAGAGTAATCTTTACTTTGCTTCAAATTTTTTCGATACTAGGGCATTTTTTAATACAGTTAGGTGCATTGTTACGGCTCTTTTAAACATAATTAATCGAAATTGAGACAAATCTACTTGATCCTTGAAGAATTACCGTTGGACCATTGCCTTTTGCTGTACCGTTGATTTCTACTTCACCCAAAATAGTAGCTAAATTGTCTTTAAGTTTCCATGACAACGGCAAGTAGATTGCGATCTCACTCATTAAAGCATTGACATTAATTACCACCGTATCGCCAGCAGGTTTAGCAGAATCTAGATAGACACTAGTTGTACCCATTGTTGAATTAATAGTGACTGTTTCTAAGTTTTGTGAATGAACGTAGCGCGAAACTTCCGATAATTTTTGGTTAATCACGATATGACGTTCATCATTTTCATTGTCGTCATCACCAAAATCACTTTTGGTAGAGGTGAATTCGCCATCCGTCCAACCTCTGCTTTGACGCTTATTGAAAAAATAAGATGTGTGATAGTGATGCCAACTTTTTGCAAAAATCAAATGTAATCCCGCATACACTAAGCAAGTTGCTAAAAGTAACGTCCACGGAACAATACTGGTGATGTGTAGTGGCTCAGCATAAACAATTAATAAAAAAGCGACTGAAAATACTGTACCAAATAAATTATGATTAACGAGGCTATTGATTAAGCTTACTGCAAAAATCACTGTCCAAAAAATAGTGGCCAAGCCTAAGTGAAAAGATAAAAGCTGTAATTGATTAAGAATTAAGAAAACGGCTGCTGCCACTAAACCAATGCCCCACAAAATTTCTTTAATCTTTTGTTTTCTCATGATAAGGACCTTCTCTCATTTAATTTATCACTCAAATTATGATAATAACGGCGTGAAACGTAAACAACTTTGTAAGAATCTCGAAAATGTACTTGGCAATTAGAAATTGATCTAGTTAATGCATAAACCTGTTTTAAATTTAAAATAGTTGATTTAGAAACACGCATAAACTGCCAGCTAAGTAATTTCTCTAATTCATATAATTTATAATTAACGCTAAAAGAATTACCTTTTGTATGCGCAACTACTTGGCGACCTTCAGTTTCCAAAAATAGAATATCATCTAAATTTAAATAGTATGTCAGCTCATTTTTGTAACATTCTAATTGATTGGGTCGTTCACTTAGTTCTTGCAGTTGCCGATAGATTTCTTCCACTTCAGCTGTTAATTCTGGTGCCTGAATAGTAACCATTGTTTCAGCAGTATCCGCATTCAAATCAATTTTAACTTTCAAAACTCTCACCTGCCCTTCAATTGGTAATTTTAATTAAACCCTAATTTAAACGTAAAAGCCAGCAACATGGTGCAAGTGGTTCCTTTATCTAAGTAAGCGGTCAATTTTAATAAGTGAATATAATAGTCATAATTTTTTTACAAGTAATTGAAAAGATTCTGCCAAGAAAGATCACCAGCTAATGATTAACCATTTTGTTTTTTAAAAAATCGTTCTAATTCTTTGCCATACTCAGGCATACCCAATAAAGAAAAATTCTCAATTGCTATTCGACAAATATCTAAATATTTATCTTCTGCTTTGTAATGATACTCAATCATATTTTTGAGTAACAAAATGACATTTTTATAAAAAAACAATTCAGGTTTAGTATCAATTTGATCTGCAGCTATAATTAAAAAGTGTGTTGCATCATATTCATTCTCTTCAATACACTGAATTAATAAATTACCAATAACACTTAAAATCATTGCCAACGTCTTCACATCATTGGATCCTTGGAATTGCTTAATTATCTTTCTAGTAATTAACAAATTGCTTTCAAGATCATAGAACATCATAAAATTGCAATACAGCACTAACTTAGACTTATCAAAATTAGGTCTACTAAAGATTTGATCTTTTAGAGCCTTTTTTTCTATATCATTTAAATCTTCATTATTTACATTAGCAATATAAGCATCAAGATAAAGCAAGTCAGTCTCTTTATTAGGAAGATCACTTTTACTAACAAATTCTTTCAACTTTAACAATTCGTTTTTTGAATTCCGATAATAAGCATCACTTATTACAGTCATTAATTCGCGTTCTTGATTATATTTTGATTGTTTAGAACTATTTAGTTCACCAAAAAAATCAAGTAAAGAGACAGAATTATAATTCAGTAAACTTACTAAATCTTCTGCAGAAATACGATGAATATCTTTTTCTACCTTAGAGTAATAGGAAGGACTTACAATATCCCCAATCCACTCTCGTTGAGTTTTTTCTTTATTCAGTCGAAATTTTCTTAATAAGCTACCAATAGTCATAATTTTCTCCATTCCTGTTACTTGTAATACTATATTTTTAATTTTTATTACGCCTGAATTTATTTTTCCCAATAAGTATTAATATTATATTTGTTCTGATTCACTTGCCTCTTTCTTATTTAACTATAAAATTTCGAATACGACATTTTTATGCTTAAAATTATAGCTCTTTTATAATAAAAATATCATCAAATTAAGAAATGAGAGGCAAATATTATGAACATCTTTTTAAAGAATAAAAACTACAGAAAATTTACTCTTGCCAGCTGGTTATCCGGCGCAGGCAACATCCTTTTCTACCTGGCTCTCATGACTTATGCTAGCAAATTGAAAAATTATTCCTTGGCATTATCTTTAATTGCGATTACCGAGTCACTACCAGACTTAATTCAAAGTCTCAGTGGCTACCTAGCGGACCGGACGCACAATAAATACCGCGTAATTGTCTGGCTTGCAGTCATTCGCTTTGCTTTGTACATGCTGGTGGGCCTGCTCTTCGTCACCAATATTGCCGGCTGGAACCTGGTTTTAATGGTTATCGGACTCAACTTTGTATCTGATCTATCCGGCATGTACTCTAGCGGTTTACAAACGCCTCTAATCGTTGGCCTCGTCGGTGAAAATGAAATGGCCGAAGCCCAGGGTTTTACAGGCGGCGTATCACAACTAATTACGCTAGTCGCACAATTTGTCGGTTCCGGGCTCCTGCTCTTCATGTCATATTCAGAACTAGCCATTGTCAATGCTCTAACCTTCTTAGCAGCTGGCTTACTCTACGCCAACATTGGGGCAAATGTTCGCAAGCAGCAGCCTGACCAGAAAGAAGAGGTCAATGACCAAAACTTTTTTGCCACGATTGGTTCATCACTCAAGCAAGTACGGCAAGCCCACGGACTCTTAACAATTGTTTTAGTTGTAGCTATGCTTAATGGTTTGCTCAGCTCTGTTGAGCCATTAATTTCAATCGTTATTGCCGGCAACAAAAGCATGCTTATCGGCAGCTATAGTTTCACCATCGCACTTCTAGGAGCTGCTACAGCAATCGGCTTAGCTCTTGGCAGTGCAGTCGGCACCAAACTCCTTAAAAACACGTCGCTTTTCCAGCTATCTTTATTATCTACTATCAATAGTGCCATTATGGCCGTTGTCATTTTGAACAAGAGCAGCATACTTTGCCTTATCTTAATGACCACTCTTGGCTTCTTAGCTGGTACGAGCAGCCCTAAGTTAATGCAATGGTTGGTTATCTCCGTAGATCGCAAAATTTTAGCTTCTTCAGCAGGGCTTTTAAACACAATCTTAGCAATTGCTGGTCCATTAATGACAACATTATTTACCACGATTGCTGGTACAATCAATGTTAATTATGCCCTATACGGTGTTTTGGGACTTAGTGCCATAGTTTTCATTGCTACTCTGATCGTAATGATTAAGGTCAATAAATAGCAATTACTTATGAGTATTAAAAAAAGAGTAATTCATTTACTCTTTTTTATTAATTATTTAATATCCAAATCATTTGTGCTATAAATCGTGTGGTTGTACCACTAGATCGAATCCATTAATACCTATATATAGAATATTTAAAATTATTAAATTAGATTTTATTCTAATCCAACCTTTTTAAAAATTTCATCAACATACTTTAAGTGATAATGATAATCAAAGGCGTCTGCCACATCCTCTTGGGATAAATAGGTCATTACGTCACTATCTTCAACCAGTTCTCTAAATAAACGACCTTCGTTCCAAGATTTGGTCGTTAATTTTTGCACCATATCATAGGCAGCTTCACGCGATAATCCCGCTTCATCAATCAGCTTTAACAATAATCTTTGCGAATAAATCAAGCCATATGTTTTATCCATATTCTTACGCATTGTTTCTGGAAAAACATCCAAATTCATCAAGATACGATTAAATCGATCAAGCATATAATCGAGCCCAATAGTAGCGTCTGGTAAAATAATTCGTTCAGCACTTGAATGCGAAATATCCCGTTCATGCCATAAACTAATATTTTCATATGCCGTAATAATTTGCCCACGTAAAACACGAGCCATTCCGCATAAATTTTCTGATCCAATTGGATTACGTTTGTGGGGCATTGCTGAGGATCCTTTTTGACCTGCACGAAAATGCTCTTCAACCTCATGAATTTCTGAACGTTGAAGTCCTCTGATTTCTGTAGCCCAATTTTCAATACTTGTCGCGATTAGTGCCAAGGTTGCAATATACTCAGCATGCAAATCCCGTGGTAATACCTGACTAGTAATTGGCTGCTGTGTTAACCCTAATTGCTTTAAAACACTAGTTTCAATTGCAGGAGGAACATTAGCAAAAGTCCCAACTGCTCCAGAAATCTTACCAGACTCAACGCCTTTAGCTGCATGTTCAAAGCGCTCAAAATCACGATTAATTTCAGCATACCAACGAGCAAGTTTGAGACCAAAAGTAGTCGGCTCAGCTTGAACACCATGAGTACGTCCCATTTCAACAGTATATTTATATTTGCGCGCTTTCTGTGCAATTGTTTCTTTTAAAGCAAGTAGATCTTGACGAATAATTTTATCAGCTTGCTTTAAAATATAGCCCTGAGCCGTATCAACCACATCTGTTGAGGTTAATCCATAATGGACCCACTTCTTTTCTGAACCCAAGCTTTCGGAAATAGTTCTTGTAAATGCTACAACATCATGATGTGTCACCTGTTCAAACTCAGCAACTCTGTCAACCGTAAATTTTGCATTTTGCGTGATTTTATCAGCGTCTGTTTTAGGTACTACTCCTACTTCGCTCCATGCCTTAGTTGCAGCAAATTCTACCTTTAGCCAAGCCGCATATTTATTTTCAATTGACCAAATTTTCCCCATTTGAGGGCGTGTATATCGTTCTAACATTTATCCTCTTTCCCATGGATTTTGTAATACAATTGTTTGTTCGCGATCTGGTCCCACCGAAACAGTCACTAACGGTACACCAACTAGTTCAGCAACTCGGTTTAAAAACTTTTGAGCATTTACAGGTAAATCGCTCCACTTTTTAGCAGCTGTGATGTCTTCATTCCAAGCAGGCAATTCCTCATAAATTGGCTTGCAGCGTTCAAGTTCTTTTAAACTTGCAGGATAATAGTCAATCTTTTTCCCATCTAGTTCATAAGTAGTGGCAATTTTGACAGTCTCAAAACCGCTAAATATATCAAGTAAATTCAAACTTAAAGCATTGATGCCCGCAACACGTTTAGCATGTCTTAAAGCAACTGCATCAAACCAACCGATTCGACGTGGTCGACCAGTAACCGTTCCATATTCATGAGCAGTTTCTCGAATACGATCTCCTACTTCATCCAGTAATTCTGTTGGAAAAGGACCGGCACCAACACGAGTCGTATAAGCCTTGCATACACCAATTACTGTTTGCAAGCGATTACCGCCAACCCCAATTCCGCTGGCTAAGCCACCAGAAATTGTATTTGATGAAGTAACAAAGGGATATGTCCCTTCATCAAGGTCGAGCATAATTCCTTGTGCACCTTCAAATAAGACTTTGTCATTTTCATCTAAAGCCTGATTTACCAAAACCGAAGTATCAGTCACATATTTTCGTAATTTTTGTCCATATTCATAGTATTCAGTAAAAATATCATTAAAATCAAGAGCAGGTTTATCATAAATTTTAGTAAACAACGCATTTTTTTCTTTTAGATTAGCCTGTAATTTAGCAGAAAAAGTATCTTTTTCAAGTAGATCACAAACTCGAATTCCAACCCTTGAAGCCTTATCCATATAAGCGGGTCCAATACCATTCTTTGTTGTACCAATCTTATTGTCACCCTTTGATTCTTCTTGATATTCATCCAGCTTAATATGGTACGGCATAATAAGATGCGCCCGATTTGAAATCCTTAATTTGCTAGTATCAATGTCATTTTGGGCTAAGTTTTCTAACTCTGCAAGTAAAACTTTTGGATTAATAACAACGCCGTTGCCAATTACTGCACCCTTATCCGCAGCAAAGATTCCTGATGGCAACAATCTCATTTTAAAAGTTTTACCATCAATTTCAATTGTATGCCCCGCATTATTTCCACCATTTGAGCGAACTGCATAAGCTGCATCTTTACTTAAAAAATCAGTAATTTTTCCTTTGCCTTCATCGCCCCATTGACTACCAACTACTGCCACTGCCGTCATTTTCATTCACCTCATAATAATCTAGCAATTTTACATTAATAGTCTAGCAACTATTTCAGCTTTAGTCAAACTTAAATACGAACTATTATCAGCCGTTTAATATATATAATTCGATTTATTAATTGACATGCGGAAGGTTTTTGATTATAGTTACATCGTTGAAAAAGATTTAATTTAGGAGCAAACACATTTATGAGCAATTATTTCAGTATGGATGCCTTTGACTACGATGATATTCAGCTTATTCCTAATAAAGGCATTATCAAAAGTCGCCACGATGCCGATACAAGTGTTAAATTTGGAACCCGAACATTTAAAATACCAGTCATTCCAGCAAATATGGAAAGCGTGATTAATGAAAATTTAGCTATCTGGTTAGCGAAAAACGGATATTACTATGTAATGCATCGTTTCCACCCAGAAAAACGTCTTGACTTTGTCAAAATGATGCAAAGTAAGGGCCTTTTTGCTTCAATTTCTGTTGGAATTAAAGAAGAAGAATATGCCTTTATCGATCAACTTGTAAAAGAACAAATTATCCCTGAATACATTACAATTGATGTGGCTCATGGTCATTCAATTTATGTAATTGAGATGATTAAGTATATTAAGGATAAGCTTCCAAATACATTCTTAACTGCTGGCAACGTTGCAACACCAGAAGCAGTGCGTGAATTAGAAAATGCTGGTGCTGATGCAACTAAAGTTGGTGTTGGACCAGGGCGGGCATGTATCACCAAGCTGAAGACCGGTTTTGGAACCGGTGGATGGCAATTAGCTGCCTTAAGGATGTGTAGCAAGGTTGCTAGCAAACCATTAATTGCCGATGGTGGTCTTCGCTACAATGGTGATATTGCCAAATCAATTCGTTTCGGAGCCACTATGGTCATGATTGGTTCAATGCTTGCAGGCCACGAAGAATCACCTGGTAATATCATTAAAATTAATGGTAAAACTTATAAACAGTATTGGGGCTCCGCTTCTGAGGTTCAAAAAGGCGCATATCGTAACGTTGAAGGTAAGCAGATACTAGTACCATTTCGAGGATCTATTCGTAATACTTTGCAAGAGATTCAAGAAGATTTGCAGTCCTCAATCTCTTATGCTGGTGGCAAGGATCTTAATTCAATTAAGTTAGTCGATTATGTTATCGTTAAAAACACAATTATGAGCGGAGATAAATAGTTTTTGAAATAATTTTTAATAAACTTATCTTTTGGTGTGGTAATACAGCGCATTTTCCGTTAAAATATTATTTATCTCAGTATTGTTAGGTAGTCGATACTGAGATTTTTTTATACAATTGAATTCAAAAACTAAGTTCAGTAAATAATTTGCTAGTGTTATTTTATTTCTTCTTATGCTAGAATATACACGATAATTTTTTATTCTAGAA
This sequence comes from Lactobacillus sp. X-49, assembly GCF_057063645.1. Classification (NCBI taxonomy): domain Bacteria; kingdom Bacillati; phylum Bacillota; class Bacilli; order Lactobacillales; family Lactobacillaceae; genus Lactobacillus; species Lactobacillus sp. X-49. Next base: position 23,167 of record NZ_JBXSQM010000009.1, on the reverse strand, counting down.
AGTTTTTGAAATATATGAAAAAAAAGTTTTTAATATTTTTAACTGTAAGTTTTATTTTTTTGAGTGGTATCACTGTAATTCAAACTGCTCAAGAAATATCTGCTACCGAGATATCTAACACCAAAGCAAACACTAATATGCAAAAAGTTAAGGTAATTAAGCAACCTATTTCTCAGAACCCCTACTTAACTAATGAGCAGTTTAAACAACTATTAAAGTTATTAAAACCATCCTACGAAAAGTATCTCAAGGACCAAAAATCTAATGGTACAGTTAATAAAGAGACATCTTCGACTACACCAAATAAACAATCCAGCATAACAACTAAAAATGCTATAAGCTTAATGATTTTTATTGCAAACGATAATTCTTTGACTGTTAAACAAAAACAAGCGGCTAAAGATGCTGCTAATTTATTAAAAACCGGAAAATTAAATAACCAACCAGCGCCATCTTGGTTTAAGAAGTATGTTGATTTAACTAGTCCCCAAGACGCTACAAATAGTAGTAATATTCGTGTCTCACTAAAAAATTTGGCTAAAGTTAATCAAGCACGCACAGCAATTGGTGAAAAGGCCCTTAAAGTTTCTTTACCCTTAATAGCAATCTCAATGATTGATGCTGACTATCAAAAACGTGGTGGTTTAACACAGCCACATTATTATGAATATACCAACAACTTAGAAAATATTGCGGGAGGTACTGAACCAGTTGCTAAATGGCTGAGTGAAGAAATCAATTGGAAGTGGGATGTTAAAAAAACACCCAGTCTAGCACCGTATGAATTTTCTCCCAATTGGTCTAATATCAAATATGATAATGCTGTTTTTGGTACAAATGGTTATAAGACTGCCGGTCATTATTTAAATTTGATAAACAAACAACATCGCGTTATGGGAATGGCTCATATGACCAAAAGTAATTACGGCTTTGTTGACATTCTTAATGCCAACTATAAAGACTCATCTAGTGCTATTAGTTTCAATCAATATAAAAAATTAGTCACTAAGTGGCTGAAGAAATAATCTAAAAAATGCATCTCTAAAATGATAAAAACCCCGAAGTTAAGACAACTTCGGGGTTTTTATCATTACCCAATTACCTAAACAAGATGAAATTGACATCTTCAATCTTTGGCAAAACCACTGCATTGGCCTAAAGAATTGAGTTAATGTTATGGCATTAATGTAGCACAATTTTAATTGCTTGATGTTTATTTACCTAAAAAAGGCTTTGACATAGTTAACACCAATTATCGCTTAGCGCCTGATGTAGTCTATCCAGGCGAACTTGATGAAATAAATCGAGTTTTTCATTGGGTAGCAAAAAGTGCGAATGCAAGTAAAAACCGTAAATCAAGTTATTATCTTGAATTTACGGCTTAAAATAACTATCACTTATTTCTTTCTTTTCTAGAAAGCCAAAACATAAACGCTGGTAAAATGATAAACCCAAAGACCATCATTAAAATGACATACCAGTTGACACCGACAACTTTGCCATTAACCACAATTCCAAATTGAGTTTGCCAATTATAATTAATTAATAAAAAAATAACTAATAATATTGAAAGAATCGGAACAACAATATCTGTCCAAATATTTTTAGAAGCTGGTAAAACAGCTTCTTTATTTTTTCCAAAATAAAATAGAATAACTGCAAGTGGAACAATGATAAATCCCAAAAATCTTACCATTGCACTGAGGGTAATTAAATTAACCAAGTTATATTGAAAGGCAAGAGGCACTAACAAAGCTAATGCTTCAGAAATAAAGAATGTTCTAATTGGAAAATTATTTTTGGTTCTCTTCGTTAAAGACATTGGAAGCTGATGCTCACGCGCCATTGCTTCTAATATCCTTGGAGCATTGAAACTTGAAGCTACGTTTATCCCTAACATTGATATTAAGGCTCCAATCAAAATTACATCGCGCAAAATTTCATTATTAAAGATTGCACTAATTGCTACAACTTGCTTAGTTGTCATCAATGCCCTAGGATTTAACACCATAGCAACTGCCACCACACCAATATAGATTGCTGCAATCACAAAAATAGCTAATGGAATCGCCCGTGGTAAATTTTTCTCAGGTTCTTGCATATCATCTGAACCCGACGCAACTGATTCAAAACCGGTAAAGGCATAAAAGGCTGAAACGATTGCCATTACAAATCCTGTTGTAGTTAATGTAGGGACAATTCTTTGCCCATTTTGCGTAATTTGGTCGACTTCATTTAACTGATGAGAAGCACCACTAATAAGTAAAAGTACCACACCTGCAACAATAATTAATACCAAAGCTGCTAATTTACCTGCAGTAGCCATATTCATGACTAATTTAACAAATCTTTGACCAAAAACGTTAATAATCGTAATCAATACCATCAAGACAATAAATCCGATAGTGACGCTGTTAATATTATCTGGATTGCCACCAAAAATAGAAATAGTTGACTTAATTACTCCCACAGCCATTACGCCCCATGCTACACTGGCTGAGAAATAACGTAAAATCCCAACATAAAAACCAATATTGTCCCCAAAAGCTGCTTTGGCATAAGCATAGGACGCACCCGATTTCGTAACATACTTAGCTGCGGCCGAAAACGAAATAGCTAAAATCGCCGCAAAAGTTGCTGCAATTAAGTAAACTATTAATGCTTTGCTACCAGCTTGTCTAACAACACTGCCTGGCGTTAAAAAAATTCCTGAACCAATAATCGAATTAATCGCTAATAAAACTATCGACCAAAAGCCAAGCTTATCATTTATTCCACTTTCCTTATTCATCAAAGTCCCCCTTTAATTTGCATTTTGAATTAAAAATTTAAATAAGTTATTCATAAATTTAACGTCGGGATTGCGGTGTAACATTTCGGGGTGCCATTGAACCGCCAAAATATTGCCAGACTCATTTTCAAGTCCTTCGATTACACCATCTTCAGTCTGCGCAACAGCATTTAAATCTGGAGCAACCTTTTTAATTAATTGGTGATGAAAAGAATTAGTTAAGAAGTCGGTTTTACCCAAAGTCCGCGCTAGAAAACTGCCTTCTTTTACATGTACACGATGAGTGGGCAAATCTGGTGTATGTCCTTGTTCATGCTTAAATGTTTTCTCTGAGCGATCGGTTATATCTTGGTAAAGACTACCGCCATGTGCCACATTAACGATTTGGGCTCCTCGACAAACACCTAATATTGGCTTATTCATTTCCTCTGCAAATTTGAGTAATAACATATCAAAGTGATCCCGTGCAGGCCAAATTTCACCAATTTTTGGATCTAACTCTTCCCCATATAAATGAGGATCAACATCATGTCCACCTGACAAAATTAGCCCTTGAACTTGTTTCATTTGTGTCCTAATAACTTCTTCATCATCAGTATATGGAATAATAAATGGAACGCCACCATTTTGGACAACCGAATCAACGTAATCTTCATTGACATAGCTGCGACGATAGCCCGGAAACATTCCTCCTGCGTCAACGATTACTGAACCCGAAATACCAATAACTGGTTTTATCATTGTTTCACCTGCTTTTTGTCTACTTTATTAATTATCTTAATACTATTATAAGAGTAATTTGTGAATTTTGGCATTTATCTGTTTGGAAGCAGCTTAATTACTTTTTTTACCCAATCGCACAACTTGTTGCCTAAGCTGCTGTATCTCGGCAATCGAAATCTTGGGATCGGTAATTGCTTGAGCAAGTTTAAATTTTAATAGCGCAAGTTCATTACTTACTGGTACTGCTTTTTGGCTTAAATTAGAAGTTGCTGAAACTAATTGATTATTTTGAATTTTCCAGGTTTTAAAATTTAAATTTGCAAGTAACTGTTGATCATGAGTAACAATAAGCACCGCAAAAGAATAACTTTTAAGAAAATTCTCTACTGCTTTAAGGCTTTTAAGATCAAGAAAGTTGCTTGGTTCATCTAAAATTAATAAGTTATGCTGTCCCAGAAGAACTCGGGCCAATCTGTAACAGATCATCTGGCCACCACTCAAAGTGCGAATTTCATTTGTCAACGACTTAGTTAAATGTAAATCCCCTAAAAGCTGCATGGTAGTTGTCCGATCAAATTGACTAATTTTTTGAATTGCTACTTGCAATGTTGTGCTGTTTTCTGTTTCTTTGCTCATATTCTGCTTAAAAAAGCCAATTTGGGCTTGGGGATTAATCCATTCGGCTAAAGTTTTCGCGACTAACTGGCTTAAAAAAACAGACTTTCCGCAGCCATTAGAACCCGTCAAAGCTACTTTTTGGCCAGTTTTAAGTTTTAGTTGCGTTTTAATTGTAAATAATTCATGCTGGGCAATAGTTATTTTTTGTGGCTCAATACGTAATAAAGTATCGTTTATAGAAACAGCTGAAGATTGCCACTTTAAATTATTTAATGTTATTGGTTTATGAATATATGGTCTTACTATGCTTGTGGTTTCTTGTTCAATGCGTTGCTTGATTATCTTTTGTGTATGCGCCAAATGTTTTTCTTTACCACCATAATCTCGATTTTTCCATTCCGACCAAGATAAATCTTTTTTCTTACAATTTGCACGATCCACTTGTTGTTTCTTTCGCTGCTGCGCCTTTTTTAATTTTTTGATTTGCTTTACCTGATTATGGTATTGTATTTCTTCATTTTCTCTTCTTTTTTTGATATCTTGTTCAAAATTCAAAAATGATTCTTTATACGCAATAACTTTTTTATTGTTCAAATACCAAATTGTATTGACTGTTTGTGTTAAAAAATGACGATCATGACTAATTACAATATATGGGTTTTTGAGATGATTTAAAATTTCAATGAGCCATTGCTGTTGACCAAAATCCAAATTTGAAGTGGGCTCATCCAATAATAGTAAAGTCTTCTTACTACTATGGCGCATTTGCTCAATTGCCGTCACAATTTCCTGTCGTTCCCTTTCACCACCACTTTGTTTACCGTAACTAATAATTTGTGACACCATTACTAACTGACAATTACGTTGAATTTGTCCCGTAACATTAAACGCCACTGGCTTTTGGCTGATTATATTAAACAAGGTCGTTTTACCCGTACCGTTATTACCAATCAGGCCAATCCTTTGTCTATCTTGTACATTTAGCTTATCAATATATAATAGTTTTTCTCCTTGGTATTCAAGTAGTAATTGATTAATTTTGAGATATTCCATATCTAACAACTCGCTTTCTTGAGTAAAGAAAAAGCACTGATAACAGTTGCTTCCAACCTAAATTAGCAGTGCACAAAAAAGCCAGTGTCAAATACGACTACCTAAACTAAATTCAATACTAATTTCTGATTATCAGCAAAAAACACCCATCGAAATGTATGAGTTATCAATCTTTTTCGCATAATAATATTTCAGAAATTAATTTTTCATTTTAGTATAGGTCTCTCTTTTTTATCTTATAATTATTATATCATATTTATTTAACAAATAAACACTAATCAATCTTTTCAAAAACCTCACAGACCATTGGCGCTTGCGGATAAAATTCCTTATTTCCTTCTTGTTGATATTCTTGTTGAAAAAACTCATCATGAATTTGGCGCCAATATTGGTAACTGCGATCTCCCTCACCTTCATGATAAGCATGCTCAGCTGAAATTTGCTCATAGGGAATTATTTCAACTACTTTATCTTGAACTACACAAATGGCCTAGCAGCATGATCAAGGATGATATTCCAATCCCCAACTTGTGGTAGTGGCTCATCTTTTGCATAAAGTTCATATGCAGAAGTCGTCGCCGTTTTAAGCCGCTGCTTTACTAAATTAGCTAATTTATCACTACTAGTAGTGCCAAATGACCAGGCAGTAACCGGAGTACTTTGAGGTAATTGATGTTTTTGACAAAAGTCTTGCCAATATTTAATTGTTTCTTCATTCATTAGAGCCACCATTGTGGTGTTAATTCACCCATTGTCATTACTTTTGCTTGCTTATAATCTAGCATTACTTCAACTTTTTGATAATCTTTTTCCATTAATTGAACAATAAATTCACGGCAAGCTCCACATGGTGCGCCATTTTGCCCATTTGACATAATCGCTAACACTCTAGTAATTCTTGTTTCGCCTTGAGTAAGCATACTCATTAAAGCGTTTCTTTCCGCACATAAACCCAACCCACAGGCAGTATCAACACAAACGCCAGTATAAATTTTACCAGACTCCGATAAAACAGCGGCTGCTACACCACCGACCTCCATGTGATTACCAATTAAGCGAAAGCCTTGGACTTTCTTTGCTGCCGCAAGCATCTCTTGCCATTGTTGATCCATTTTTTTGCTCTCTCCAGCTTTTTTCTAATAATAGAGCTATTTGTAGATTCTTTTTCTGAGGCAATCATTCTATAACTCTTTTTAATATGCTTTCAATACTTGTTTGTTAAATTTTGCTACCACTGATAACAATGAAACAAAGTAAAAGCATTCATTAAGATACTCTTCTATTACTTCCATCATTTTATTAAATATAATTTATCAAAAAATTAAATAAAAATAAAGCCCCAATTGTTACTTGATAGGTTTCAAATAGCAATGGAGCTTCAAGATAACTTTTAATCTAATTAATTGATTGACCACCAGTCACACCATAAACTTGACCAGTAATATAACTAGCCATATTAGAGGCTAAGAAGATATAGACTGGAGCTAATTCATCAGGTTGACCTGCACGATTCAATGGTTCTTCTTGTCCAAATTTCTCTAAAGCGTCTGTCGGTTGTCCCCCTGCCACTTGAAGTGGTGTCCAAACGGGACCTGGCGAAACACTATTGACCCTAATCCCTTTAGGCGCCAACTCCTGCGCCAAGTTGATTGAAAAGTTAGCAATGGCTGCTTTAGTTGCGGCATAATCAAGTAAAATTGGTGTTGGACTAAATGCCTGAAGTGAGGTCGTCGTCAAGATCACACTACCTGGTTTCATCTTTGGTACCACGGTTTTGACCATTTCATACATTGAAATAATGTTAACTTCAAACGTATCATGAACTTGATCCATTGATAAATCTTCCAAGCTAGCAGAGTTTTGCTGGATTGCTGAATTCATTACCAGTAATTCTATACTACCAAATTCTTTAATTGCCTGTTCACTCACCCGGGATGCTTCACCACGCTTGCGAAAATCGGCTGGTATCAACACTGCCTTACGGCCCTCTTGTTCAACTAATTTTGCAACTTCTTTGGCATCATCAGCTTCTTCTGGTAAATATTGAATAGCAACATCGGCACCCTCTTTAGCAAAACCAATTGCTACTGCTCGACCAATACCTGAATCGCCTCCAGTAATTAAGGCATGGCGCCCAGTAAGTAAATTATGTCCCTCATAGTCGCGCATATCACCATTAGGTAACGGATCCATCTTACTTTGAATTCCTGGATATTTTTGTGACTGCTTTGAAAAATCATCAGCATGATAACGAGTTAACGGGTTTATTAAATTATTGTCCATCATTATCGTCTCCTTTTTTAACCTATCTATAATTTATAGCGCTTACAAAAATAAAGCAATAATTATGCTTGAAAGGAAAATTTTTGAAATTTGCATTAGCAAACCAATCTTTTCATAATAGTTCACTAACATCTTTTATTTGATACTTATCCATAATAGCTCTTAAAAATTCATATCTATCTAATACTAGGTAAATTTAATTATTAACTAAAATAGCTTTTAAAAAAGTTGACTTAGAGTTGCTCTAAGGTCATATACTTTTAGTAAGTAACAAAAAGGAGGTTATAAATGAAGTTCTTAATATTAGCAGCAAACGGGCAAATTGCTCAAATTGTTGAACAGCGTATTTTAAATCAGCCTGATTTTAAAAATATCAAGTTAACCTTAGGCCTGCGCCATGCAGATAGATTAGCCAAGCTCGCTGATAGCGCACGTGTTCTAGAAGTAGATTTACTAAAACAAGATGAAGTTGATCGAGCAATAAACGGGCAGGATATGGTTTTTGTTGCAGTTGTTGATCATTCTCAAAATAATACCATTACTAAAAACGTCATTACAGCAATGAAAAATCATCACGTATCAAGAGTTCTCTTTACTAATATTCTTGGTATATACAACGAAGTTAGTGGTGAATTTGGTCGTTGGAATCATGAATATACATTAAGTGGACTTGCAACCGCAATTAATTCAGACCGACTCTTAGCAGATTCCGGCTTGCAATATACGACTTTGCGTTTGCCATGGCTTAATGATCGTAACGAAATCAAATATACGATCACGACTCGTCATCAACCATATGTTGGTGTCTCGGGATCGCGCCAAAGCATTGCTGATGCAATTTTGAAAATTGTTCTCAAACCCGAACTTTATGTCAATAATAGTATTGGAATCGCTGATCCTGCTACTCAAGGACAAGACCGACCAGTATATTAAAAAAGTAGGAGATTAAAAATGAAAGTAGGAACATTTATTAAACCGGGTAAAATTGAAGTGCAAGATTACCCAATGCCTGAACTTAAATCTGAAGATGATGCAATTATCCATGTCGTTCGCGCTTCAGTTTGTGGGTCTGACTTATGGTGGTTTAGGGGCCTTTCTCACCGTGATCCTAATACGACAACTGGCCATGAGGCAATTGGTATTGTTGAAAAAGTTGGTACAAACGTGACTAATATTAAACCAGGTGATTTTGTAATCGCTCCTTTTACACATGGTTGTGGTCATTGTGCTGCTTGTTTAGCAGGTTTTGATGGAAACTGTTTAAATCAAGGCAATGATACAAACGGTGGTTATCAAGGTGAATATCTTGAATTTCATAATGCTAATTGGGCATTAGTCAAGATCCCAGGAAAACCACAGAATTACAGTGATGAACAATTAAATGATTTTCTAACATTAGCTGATGTTATGGCAACTGGGTACCATGCCGCAGACAGTGCCGAAGTTAAAAATGGTGATACAGTCGTTGTTATCGGTGACGGTGCGGTTGGTCTATGTGGTGTAATTGCCGCTAAACTATTGGGAGCCAAAAAAATCATCGCTATGAGTCGCCATGAAGATCGGCAAAAATTAGCAACAGAGTTTGGAGCAACCAATATCGTCCCAGAAAGAGGCAAACAAGCAGTTGACCACGTAATGGCGTTAACTAATGGAATAGGTGCTGATGCTGTACTAGAATGTGTTGGTACTGATCAAGCTGTCGCAACAGCGGTTCAAGTTGGACGTCCCGGTTCAATTGTTGGTCGCGTTGGTGTTCCACAAAGCTCAAGCCTAGATACGCGTAACTTATTCTGGCGCAACATTGGCTTACGTGGTGGAATTGCGTCTGTTACTTTTGATGATCGCAAAATTTTGCTTGATGCTGTTTTAAATGGAAAAATTCATCCAGGAAAAGTCTTCACTAAGCGCTTTTCTTTAAACCAGATTCAAGAAGCATATGAGGCAATGGATCAAAGAGAAGCAATTAAATCTTTATTAATTATCGATCCAGAATAAAAAGAAAGTAGATAAAATGAAAATTTTATTCATTAATGCTAGTCAAAATCAAGCAGGTAACACTAGCCGGATGGGAAAGGCTTTTCTTAAGAACAAAGCCTTTGATCAAATCAATTTAGTTGATTATAAAATTTACCAAATCAATCAACATTATTCCGATGATCAATTTGGAAAAGTATTAGCCAGATTACAAAAAACAGATTGGATTGTCCTTGGTACACCTGCTTATTGGCATGATATGAGCGGTTATCTCAAAACCTTAATTGAACGAATTGGTCAAGATCCAGAACTGGACACTTTAGCAGGAAAAAAACTTTCCGTCTTTATTCAAGGTAGTAATCCTGCAGATACGATTAAACCAGTAACTTCAATTATCAAAAGATTTGCCCAAGTCGCTCACATGGAATATATTGATATTCAACAAAATTTTACTCAGCATTAATAATTCAGCAAAATAATCTAAAAACAAATAACAAAATTGAATAAATTTTAACGAAGTGAAAGGTTCTCACATGAGAACCTTTCACTCTTTTTGATTCTTAAATAAGTATAATATACTTAAGTTATTGCAATATAAATCAAGCATATTTAATTCATTTAGGTGATATTCCTGCTATAATGAGGCCTCTAGGAGGTAAAGTCAATGCATAACAAAAATAGTTTTACCAATTTACCACAACACCTGTTGCATGCCAACCCAACACAAGAGTTGTTAAAACGAGTTCAACAAGTAACTAATTTTGTTCCCAAAGTTTGGCAAAAATTATGTGATAAAAACTATACTTGGACAAAAACTGGTTTGCAGCAAGTACAACACCTGTTGTTAGTATGTGCTAAACACAGTAAACACGTACAAAAGCAACTAACCAGTTTATTGCAACCAGCCAATTCTGAGCTGATTCCTGTTTTCAAAAATCAAAAATTTTTAAAACTACTAGCACATAAAATGAAACTTTCGCCGCATACTATTCAAAGGATTACCTCTTTACTAGACCAGTTTGATCAAAAAAACAGTTCATTTTCTTCTGGAACTTTACTGGTGATAGTTCTTTTCATCGCACTAGGGGCACAAGTACCACTTCTTTTTAAGGGAACCTTTAGTGCTAAAAAGGCTTTAATGTCAGTCATTACAATTTTAGACTATGTCTTGACCGCCATTGATTTAGCTAAAAATTTTCAAAATAATAAAAATAAATAATTCAAAAACACCTAGCTAATAAACCAGCTAGGTGTTTTTGAGCTTGATTAGAAAAATCAACTACAACATTAATTATTATTTTTTAAACCAACTTTTAAGCGAGTCAGACCATCTTGAACCATTGTTAAGGGACAAGCAAAGTTCATCCGTAAAAAGTTCTGCCCGTTACCACGGTAAATGCTACCAGGAGAAACAATTAGTCCGGTTTTTTGACGTAAACTGTCTGCTAACTTATGTGAATCGCTACTAATTTTAGAGGTATCAAGCCACATTAAATATGTGGCCTTGCCCGAAACAACTTTTATTTGCGGCAATTCATGAGCAAGATAATCTTGAGCATAAGCAAAATTTTTATTGAGTTGCTGCAGTAAAGCCTGGCGCCATTCATGACCCTTTTCATAAGCAGCAATGGTTCCAGGAATTGCCAGCAAGTTAGGTTCACCCACTTCATCGCTATTTATCCCACGACTCACTTGAGCATGCAAATTAGCATCGGGTATTATTGCCGTAGCAGCATGTAAGGCAGCAACGTTAAAAGTTTTACTAGGCGAAACCAGTGAAATAACGCTAGTTTGTGCAGTCCCCTTAACGGCAAAAGCGGGTGTATAGTCCTGTCCCTGTCTTACTAAATCACCATGAATTTCATCTGATAGCAAAATAACGTGATGTTGCTGACAAAGTTCAGCAATGCGTTGTACTTCTGCTCTTGACCAGACTTTACCTGTTGGATTATGCGGATTACAAAAAATCATTAAGGTGGTCAGGGGCTGGGCTAATTTTTCTTCTAGATCTTGCCAGTCAATAGTATACTCAGCACCATCAAATTTTAAGTCGTTACTCAACACATGCCGACCATTATTTTCAATTGAATTGTAAAAAATATTGTAAACCGGTTCCTGCACTACGACATTGTCGCCGACATGCGACATCCGTCGCACAATTGAAGAAATTGCTGGGACAACTCCAGTGGTAAAAATCATCCACTCCGTTTTAGGACGCTGCTTGTGTTCTTTTTCATACCAGTCAGCAACAGCCTTAAAATAATCATTTCTTGGCCACTCATAGCCAAAACAGCCTAAAGAAATTTTTTCTTTCATCGCTGTCACAATTTCTGGTGCCGTTTTAAAATCCATGTCAGCAATTGACATTGGTAATTCACCGGGGTTTACATCCCACTTAACAGAATCAACTTGTTTACGATCCGGTGCATTGACAAAATCATACTTGACTTCCATTATTTAATCCTCTGGTTTCTGATTTAAATCTGAATGTATAGTCTTTATGCCAATCTTATCACAGATAATCTGCGTTTGACTTGGATCCACCTTAGTTGCATCAATAATTAATTCACCAATCTCTGGTGCAACAATTTTTCCAGAAATGGGATTTTTGACGCTATCAAGTTTAGTTACTACTTCAACATCAAGATTTGACACATATTCAAAAGCCAAATCTGTATGAAGTAAACTGCTATTTTTTACTTCAAGCTGGTCGACATAATTCAATCCCTGATTACTTTCAATTTTACAATTGATAAACTTGATATTTTTACAGTTCCATGCCAAATACTCGCCATCGAGGGTAGAATCGTAAACTGTAACATTGTCACAATTCCAAAACGCATCTTTTGAAATTAAGGTAGAATGATGAACCTCAACATTTTTAGCACCGTCAAAAGCATAGTTACCAATAATACTTACCTGGTCAAGGTAAATATTCTCGCTATCTTTACCAAAATAATCACCATTAACCTGGCAATTGGTCATTTTAATATTTTGACACTTCCACATTGTTTCTTCTGCATTAGCAAAGTGCACATGATCTAATACAATGTCAGAAGCTCGCCTAAATAATTTTGGCGCTTGCAGTGCGGAATTAGTAATTTTGATATTTTTGGTATACCAAATTCCGCTACGTGCCATCGTTTCAAACGTGGTATTATCAACTTCAACATCGGTGTCATACCAAAGAGGATATTTCCACTGAAAAATCGAATCTTTAACAGCAATATGACTTGCTTTTTTAAGTGGTGATTCACCTTGTCCGAAGGTAATTTCAGTCAAATCTGTATCTTTAAGACCATAAAGAATTCGTTCTCCCGTAAAATAATGATTCTTAATACTATTCATTGTCATTCCTTCTATCATGATTTTTACATATTTTAATTATCATGCAAAAATTACTCAATTTAAAATATCAATTGCATAGTACCAAGTATTACTAAAAGTTATCGTTGAAGAGCAGATTATTAAAAAAAGCTAAATTAGTTATAGAATGCTTCCTAAATAGCTTTATATTAAATTCACATGGTACACTGTTTACTTCTGGTGGTAAGGATATGGATGCTATAACTGCGCTACACAAATCTCTAGCAGATGTTGACATTACCGAATATAACGCTAAAGTTGCATACAAACAAACCGTTTTTCAACAAATCGGTGTAATGGATGGTTATTATTCTGAAGGAACTAAAATTGGTACATGGGAAAATGGAAAAGCTGGAAAAGCACTTTATAATAAAAAAATTGCCCAAAATAAAAAGGGCGATTAAAAAGTACCCTTCTCATAAAGTTTGACTACTTTGACAATATAATAAATTAAATTAAATTGCAACTACTAAGTTTAAAAAAACAAAAAATCTGATCAGTTGATCAGATTTTTTGTTTTCATAAATATCTTACTAAAATTTATTTTATACTTTACTTATATATCGGATGCCGATATACTAATAATAAAAAAGGATCGTGTCAATTTTGAATCCTGAACATATCGTCTTAACAGAAGCTTATTACTACATCCTATTATCATTATTTAAACCATTACATGGCTACGGCATTATGAAGAAAATTGCTGAGCTATCTGACGGCAGAGTCATGCTAGCTGCAGGTACATTGTATGGTGCACTAAGTAAATTGGAGCAGAATCAATGGATTAAAGCCCTGCCCGTAAACAACATTGATCACAAAAAACAATACGTTATTACTTCCCAAGGGAAAGAAATTGTAATCAATGAACTTAAGCGATTAGAAGAATTAGTAAATAATGGGCACAAAATTATGGAGGATAACTAAATTGGAAAAGAAGAAGTTCCGGCTATTTTTTAGTGACAGACAAGAAGAAATTTGGCTTAATCAAATGGCAACCGCTGGCTGGCAATTAACCAAAATTAAGGGATTATTTTATTATTTTACTAAACAAAAGTCTAAGTATATTTATCGCATCGATTTTCTTGATCCTAAAGCTTCTAAAACGAACCAACAAGATTATATTAATTTTATTGAAGAGACCGGTGCAGAAAAAATTGCTCAAAGTGGCCAATGGATCTATTTCCGGCGTCCCGCAGTTCAAGGAGACTTTCAACTTTATTCAGATAACGACTCCAAGTTAAACTATTTAAAACGCATTCGCAGACAAATATTACTCACAACGCTATTTCCATTACCACTAATTCAAATGCTCATGACTGATATTAGTAATGGCAATAGTAGCTGGGCAAGATACTTTAGCTTAGGTTTCTTTACCTTGTTTGAATTATTTTTGCTAGTCAAACTAAGTACTTTGTCAATCCGTATTAAAAAATTAATTGCTAGTTAATTTTTCAATTTATGACAGTAAATAAAAGCGACAACCATCATAATCGTTGCCGCTTGTTTTTTATTAAGATACCTAATTTTTTCTAATACGTTTAAAAAGTACAAGCCATTCATAAATAACGGCAATGATTGCTATTACATAGTCGCATCACTGGAAAGCATTCGTAAAACCAAATACGGAAAGTAGTAAAACTAAAATCAGCAATAAACTATAGTAAATAGGGATAACATAGATTAGATTATGCTTATTAAGCCAAGAGTCTATTGGTAAAAGTTCAAAAGCGAGAATGATAAAACAGCAATAACGTACTCATCTTTTATTCCCTTATTCACTAACTTCTTGTACCCAACCTTCTGGGCCTTCTTCATTACCATATTGAATGTCAACCAATTCTTGATATAGCTTGGTCGTAATCGGGCCAGTCTTGTCCTCACTATAAATCACATGCTTTTGTCCTTGATAAGTGATTGACCCAACTGGCGAAATAACAGCTGCCGTACCCATTGCCCCAGCTTCTTTCATCCCAAAGGCCTCTTCTAAAGTAATCTGACGTTCAACTGGATTTAAGCCTTGCTTTTTGGCCAATTCGAGCAGTGATCTTTTAGTAATGGAAATTAAAATCGACGGTGATTTAGGTGTCACAAATTGCCCCTCTTGCGTAATGCCAAAGAAATTAGCCCCGCCAAATTCATCAATATATTTATGCTCGCGGGGATCAAGATAAAGACAATCAGCATAACCCTTTTGATGCGCTTCAACTGACGGCAATAAACTACTGGCATAATTTCCGGCAGTCTTAGCTTGACCTGTCCCAGCATAAGCAGCCCGATCGTAGTCACTGACAATATAAGCCGCCGGATTTAACCCCTTAATGTATGCGCCAACTGGTACGGCAAAAATACGGAAAGTATATTCATTGGCGGCTTGAACGCCCAAAACATTAGAAGTTCCTACCATGAATGGCCGTAAATATAAGGTGGCTCCACTATCATACGGTGGTACAAATTCTTGGTTAGCCAAAACTACTTGCTTAACTGCAGCTACAAAACGCTCTTCCGGAAATGGTGGCATCGCCAGGCGCTCAGCCGACAAAGTAAAACGATGGGCATTTTGCTCCGGACGAAATAAGTTGATTTTACCATCTTTTCTACGATAAGCCTTTAGACCTTCAAAGATTTCCTGGCCGTAATGTAAAAGTTCAGCTCCTTCAGACAGGGTCAAGGTTGAAGATTCGACTAATTTACCTTCCTGCCATTGACCATCTTTAAATTTTGCTTCATAGCGATATGGCAAATCGCGATACACAAAACCTAAGTTTTTCCAATCAAGATCTTCTACTCGTTGTTTCATAAAAACCTCCTGCTTAGCTAATTTATGTAATAATAATTTAATTATTGACTAATTTATGCTATAAAACACCTAATGTCAATAGACAGTGAAGATAATTTGATTATTTTATTTAGTCATACCCCATTAGGTTTACATTCAAGCAATTAAAAGCATATAATTAAATCATTAAATATTTTTATTACATATAACTAATGCAAATTAATATTATATTAATAAATAAAGTATAAAAATGAAAAAATAATAAGTAAAGTAGCCATTCTACTTTTATTTGGTACTAGTGTATTGAGTAGTTTTAATGGAACCGTTCAAGCGTCAGATATAGTTCCAGATACTAAAATTGCTACTACTAGTGAAACTAAAGAGGATGAAACAATTGATCAAGCTTGGTCACAGAAATTAGCTAAGGCTGGTTATGTTTTTAGACTAACTAAGAGTGTATATTCAACACTCTATCTTGATAACTGGATAGATCATCAAGCTTATAGTAAAAAATATGCTAAAAAGATAGTTGCAAAGAAAATGTTATTTAAAGTAGATCAAGCTAAATCGATTGAGAATGGTAGTGCTGTTCATATCATTTCACAAAATGGTAAATATCGCTTTTGGGTAAACTTTTTAACGGATATTGATAATGTTAATGGTCATAAAAAGTCACTGAAAGCACTAATTAATATTGAAACTAAGATAATTAGAGATGCCAATCCAAAAGCAGCACTAAAGCAATTTACAAAAGCAGAAAAAGCGACAACTAAGTTAAAAGGTAAAGATCGAAAACTTGCACGTGAATCACTGAAAGAATTAAAACAATGGTCTAAGGATGAGCGCTATGCCAAAATACCTACACTTTTAATTGGTAGTTTGTAAAGAAAAATGGCAAAAAGGAATCTGGGAAAAGCTAATTCCCTTTCACTTTTTGACGGTCAAATAAATTAACTTTAATCAAATCTTTCAAGGTTAAGTATAACAAAATTAAAACGGCTATTTAAAATTCAAGGAATAAATTTTTTATATCAAGACTTATTCCTTTTTTCACACACGAATTTATTAACAAAATGGCACTTATTAAATAAAACTAAAAACCATTATGTTTGAAACCAAAAGGCTAATGTTATTTAGGAATACTGCAATATTTGCTATAATTAAGTTGAATTGATAGCAAATTGTTTTGAGGGCGGTTGGCTGTTTTTCCAAAAGAGCAGTAAAATCTTGCATAGAACAAAAAAATCAAAACCTTAAAAAATTACTCTACATGAAGCTTCTCGCTTACAAGGTTTTCCTTCTATTTTATTATACCGGTATATACAAGCGTATAAACGATTTATGCTGTTGCCCAAAAACACTAAAATATTAATAATGTAATTAAAACTGGTAAATCGAAGTTTGATGCAGCTTGGAAATAATAAAAACTAAATAGCAAAGTTAATAAAAGGACTAGTCCTTAAAGATTGATTCTTTTTGATTGGTTACCATTGAGTTTTAGAAATATTAACAGCTGAAGTTATGTATTTATTAAGTAAATCAATTTCTTTTCGTTTGTCAGAATTAATTAAAAATAAAATCCCATATGAAAGTTTCTCTTTAGTTTCCAATGGAATATATCGTAAATCTGTGTCATCTTTATTGTATAAAATGCTAGGAACGATTCCAATACCCATTCGCGCACGAACATATGCAATTAAAATCGAAGAGTCATTTTCTTCTTCATAATTAATATCAATATTTCTACTTTCAATACTGAATTTTAGACTTTCGATTGATGGAAAAGTATCGTTGCCATTCCATAAATAAACTTTTCTTCCCAATAAATTTTCAAAGACAATACTATCTTTTACAAAAAGATTATCTCCTTGTGGAACTACAACTGAAAATCCCTTTTTAAAAATTTCATCATACTGAATATGTTTTTTTTGATTAACAATATCTTTCTGTATAATCATGATATCAATCGTGCCATCACTAATTAATTTATCAATATTTTGCTCTGAACCTGGATCAATAAAAACTGGAATTAATTCTAATTTTGTTTGGGAATTAATCATTCTTAAAGCAGTCGGTAACCATTTCTTTTCAAAGGGAAGATCAGTATATCCCATTTTGATTTTGGTACGCACAATATTCTTACTTTGTTGCAAATTTTGAACAGTGTCAGTAATTTCGGAAACAGATAGCAACATTTGATTATAAAATAGTTTGCCCTTTTCGGTAAGAAAAATTTGATGGTAACTTCGCTCAAATAATTTGATTTGTAATTCCTTTTCTAAATTTTTAATATTTTTCGATACTGTAGATTGTGATAAGAAAATATCATTAGCTGATTTAGTAAAATTGAGTGTTTTTGCTAAAGATAAAAAACATTTTATCTGTGTAGAATTCATTATATATAATTCCTTTTTATCATAACGCTATTCATTAATTGGTTAATTATATCGCTTATATTACGATATTATCAAGATATACTAAAAACAATTTAAAGATGAGGTGGTTTTATGAGTAAGCAAAAAAGGAATATTAGGCCTTGGATTGTTATGTGTTCAATTGGAATAATTTCTGCAACCTGTTTAGGTTCAAGTATGGTTTTAATGGGTTCTTTTTTAGATCCACTAAGTAAAAGCTTACATACGGAAATTTCAACTTTATCGTATTATTATACGGTATTAGTTTTAACAATGGCAGTAATGACACCTAATGTGCCCAAAGTATTAATGAAAGCCAATAACAAGCTATTATATTTATTTTCAAGTTTAGCAGTTGCTGCAAGTTTAGTTTTAATTCCACATTTTACTAATGTCTGGGAATTTTTCTTAATTGGTATTGTTATTGGAACTGCCATATCTTTTATGTCGTTTACGCCTGTTGGTATTTTGATAGATAATTGGTTTGTAAAAAAATCTGGATTTGCTATTGGACTTTGTTGGGCAATTACCTCAGTATTTCAAGGGATAATGAGTCCAATTCTATCTATGTTAATTGAAAAATCTGGTTGGAAATTTAGTTTAACAATTTTGGCAATTATTGTAGCAATATTAAGTATTCCTTGTGCAATATTTGGAGTTAACTTCACTCCTCAGCAAGAAGGACGTAAACCATATGGGTACGTTAAAGATATCGATCCAAAAACTCAAGATGTTAAGGAAATACAACAAGTATCAAATCATGAACTATTTAATTCTGCTACTTTTTGGATTTTATTGCTAATAGTAATTTTATTGCAATTTCCAGCAGTTTTGAATCAAATGTTTCCAACTTATGCTGTATCTGCTAATTTTAACGGAACAATTGGTGGGTTCATGGTTACTTCAGCAATGATTTTTGATATCTTCTTAAATCCGTTGGTTGGATCAACTTGTGATAAATATGGAGCTGAAAAAGCTAGTATCGTTTGGATCGGTATTTCTGTAGTTTCATATATTTTATTAATCATAGCTACTAATATTCATTCATCAAATTTAGCTATTTTTAGTGCAGGTATCAATGATATTTTTTACGTTTATCTAGGAACGGGAATAACTACAATTGCAACAGCTGTATTGGGTAAACGAGCATTTGCAAAAGGATTTTCGTATATAAATTCTATTGCATTCTTAATAGGTGCATTTGCAATGCCTTTTAATAATTTAATTGCAGAAAAGTTTGGTGGATTTACAGCAGTTTATATCTTCTTTGCGATTATTGCTCTTTTTATCATGCTTTTGATTGTAATCATTTCAAAGAAACATTTTGAATCATAGAATTAATAGAGGTACTAATAATGAAAAATAAAAAATATGAAGTAATTGTTGTTGGAGCAAGTAATGCTGGTGGAATGGCAGCTGCAGCTGCAGCTGAACAAGGTGCAGATGTTTTGGTAATTGATAAAATGGGTAGTGCAGGATATTTATATCGTGAAACGATTGCTGCTATTCATAGTAAGGCTCAAAAAAAGGCAGGAGTTAACGTTGATCGTAATGAGTTAGTTAACTTCATTTCTACCTTTAATCAGGGGAATGTGGATCAGAAGCTTTTAAATGTTTGGGCTGACAATAGTTCAGAAATGGTTGATTGGTTAGATGATAAAATTTTACGTCCGCACGGTGCATATATCCAAGCTACATCAGATGCATATTTCGAAACTGAAAGAAATCATGCATTTCCAACTGGTAATGAGGTGACGGCATCTGATGGAAAATACTGGCAAATGGGTTATGGTAAGTGGGTTATTGATGAAGCTGAAAGATTAGGAGCAGAGTTTGCTTGGAAAACTAAACTCGAAAAGTTAATTGTTGAAAATGGAAACGTAGTCGGTGTGATTGTAAAAGATATGACTACAAAAAAGATAACTAAAATCAAAGCAACTAAAGGAGTTATTTTATGCACAGGTGGTTATGGCTCTAACAAGGCACTTATGCAAAAATGGAATCCACTTGGTCTTAAAACCAACGTTTATTCTGACAGTCAGAGAGATGACGGTTCTGGCTTACTAGCAGCTATTGAAATAGGAGCTGCCAAAGATGAAGAACCTGCAACAATTTCTTTTAATCGAGGAGCTGTACCAGTAGGCACAAATACTGAAGATTTTTATGAAGTAGATTTAACTCCGCCAGATGATCCAGGTTATTTGTGGCTTGGATCATATCCAATGCTTAAAGTTAATCTTAAAGGTGAGCGTTTCTTTAATGAAAGTGCACCATATCAATTTCAAATGAATGCGGCTTCTAAACAATTAGGTTATCTAAGTGCAATGATATGGACAGAGGAATTAATGACTAATGATAATCTGAGAAAATTGCATACTCTAGGTTGTTCACGACTAGGATTTCCAGGTATTTTTAATGGAGAAGAAGCACGAAAAGAAGTTAATGATCGAGTTCAAGAAGGTTTAGTACAAAAAGCTAATTCAATAGAAGAACTTGCCGAGAAATTGAATTTACCAACGACTAATTTAAAAGAGAGTATTAAACAGTATAATAAATTAGCAAAATCAGGAGAAGATGTCGACTTTGGCAAAGAAAGCTATCGTTTAGTATCCATTGATCACGCACCATATTATGGAGCAATTATTGGTGGACGTTTATTAGCTACACTCGATGGTTTGAGAGTCAACTGTAAAATGCAAGTTATTAATCATCAAGGTAATGTAATAAAAGGTTTATATGCTGCTGGCAATTGTTCGGGTGGTTTCTTTTGGGGTAGTTATCCAGATCATATTCCAGGTCTGACAGCTAGTCATGCTTTAACGTTTGGTAGATTAGCGGGAAAATATATAGCAGAATAAAAGTTAAGCTTGTTCTTTCAAACAAGCTTTTTTATTGGTCAATTTAGAACAAAGATACTATTATTACTCGTATTAACAATCTGATTCCGAACTTTAAATATATAAAGTGAAAAATAATTAAGAAATACGAATTAAATTTACAAAACTAAGCGGCTTTATTCATTTAGAAGACACAATAATTTTGCTATAATTAAAAAGAATTGATAGCAAATTGTTTTGAGGGCGGTTGGCTGTTTTTCCTAAGAAAGGAGACGGTGCTTATGGCACGAAATTCTTCAGAAAGGTTGACAGTCATTGAGCGTTTATCATGCGCTAGAATTAGCGCTGGCATTCGCTACGTTTATTCTTGTTTTGTTGACATATATCGACAAGCACAAGTAAACAAAAAGACCGTCCCAGCAAAACTTTGGCTAGTTATGGGATTGGTCTTTCCAACATAAACATAATATAGTCAACCGCCTTTAAAGCGGCTGCTTGAAATTCAGAAGAGAAGTCTTGTTTATACAAGACTTCTTTTTCTTTACAGTCATATTGTAGCACGTTTTGTCTTATTTTACGCAAGAACTTGACTGAGTTATTCCATATTTTTCTCTGTACCGTTTGAAAGTGATCCGATTAATTCCAGTTACCTTACTGACGGCAGTATCAGTCATACCACTTTGGTAAAGTTTAAAAGCGTGTTGCAATTGTGGACTGTCTTTATCATATTTAGGCTTTCTACCATGATAACGCCCCTCTGCTTTAGCTATTTCAATACCTTGACGTTGGCGCTCCTTAATTCGTTTACGCTCGCTTTCGGCTTGATACTTGTATAATTCCAAAATTAAATTATTCATTAGCTGCCGCAAATTTGGGTCTTCAATACCACGCAAAGAGGGAAAATTTAAGATATCAAGTGTTGCACCTTTTGCCTTTATGGCACCCATGATTTTAGTCAAATCTTGATTATTGCGCCCTAATCGATCAAGTTCAGTTACAATTACGACATCATCTTCACGTATATAATCTAACATGTTTTGTAATTGGGGGCGTTTAGTATTTGCCCCCGACATTTTGTCACAGAATAATTTGTCTACTTGAATTTTTTCTAATGATTCAATTTGCCGATCTAAATTTTGATCACGGGTACTAACTCTTGCATATCTAATTTTTGCCATTTTTCAAATCCTTTTTGAACACACCCTATTGTTAACAAAAAAGAAGTTGAGTTATCCAACGTCTTTGTAGCTATATAAAAAATCTATGAGTTATTTTCCATAACTCGAAACAAAACTATACGGTTTTAAAAAAAGTGGGTTCGCACTTTGCATGTGTTTTTCATAATTTAACTGTTCGGCTGCCTTTTTAGAATTGAAATTAATATCCAAATTAAGTAGCAGATTGCTTGATATTCCTAGAACTTTTTGTAGTTTTAATGCGGTTTTTTCATCAACAAAAGTTTTCCGATTTAAAATTAGAGAAACACTTTTTTGACTAATGCCAAGTCGTTTTGCTAAATCATCTTGAGTAATATTAAAGTCAGCCATAGTTTCTTGTAATAGGTCAGCGGCTGAAGATGTGTGATATGCCTGTATTTTATTTTTACGATTTAACATACAATTTCCCCCTAGTTTTTATGATAATCTTCAATTGCAATGATTGATATTGTAGTAATTTTGTCTATATCAACTGATAATTGGTCGTTCTTATCATATCCTTCAAAAACAAGACGATAGTTTCCACTAACAGTAACAGCAAATTGACCTCTACGCTCCCCCTTTAGTGCATGGCACCTAGGTGGCGGCGTTGATGGTATATCTCGCAATGTCCTTGCAGCAGCAAACTCATCTAATCTAGCCATAATTTTTTGGGTTAGCTTGCCATAATTTTTTTTGATTAATTCAGGTTTCGCTAATATTTTAGTTAATTTGGTTGTTCCGCCGAATATCTCCATGGTTCTCTCCAATTAGTATACCATATTATACCATATTGGTATAATATGGTATACTTAATCAATTAAATAAATAATTTACTTATATTGTCTGCGAGTTAATATTGCTTACTTCAAAGTTTTTGCACGTCCACTTTGATAATCAAAAATAAAGCTTGGGTTCGGAACGATAGTAATCCTAGTTATTTTGATAGAGATTTAATGATAGAATTTTTAGCTAAACAAAATATTGAGCAAGCAAACGCAAATTCTGATTATTTATTAAGCAAGGACGACCATTAATGCATAAAAAGAAAATTAAAGCAAAGAAGCATAAATATACTTCTCAAGAGTTAACTGAACTTGAACGTCTACGTTTAGAGAATCGTGCATTACATGTAG
>NZ_JBXSQM010000008.1:0-83389 GCF_057063645.1 Lactobacillus sp. X-49 | reverse complement strand
GGTAGGAAGCTGCCGTGCTTTTTTAATATTCCGGCTTAGCTCAGTTGGTAGAGCGCTTGACTGTTAATCAAGATGTCGTCAGTTCGAGTCTGACAGCCGGAGCAAGAAGTAAGAGGAAGGTTTAGGCTTTCCTTTTTTGTTTTGTTGTATTATGTAACATTAAATAGCTTGATCTGACGTGACTTAATTACTTCTTAAAGGTACAATATCTTATGGATACATTTATTTGAAGGAGGAAGTCTAATGGTAGGAATTGTATTGGCAAGTCATGGTGGATTTGCTGATGGAATTGCTCAATCAGCGCAAATGCTGTTTGGTGAACAAGATAATTTTGCTCATGTTATTTTGACACCTGATGAGGGGCCAGATGATATTAGAGAAAAAATGAATAGTGCAATATCTTCATTTACAAGTCAAGATGAAATATTGTTATTAGTTGATTTATGGGGTGGAACACCTTTTAATCAAGCTAATAGTTTACTTAAAGAGCATCCATCGTGGGCAATTGTTTCTGGTATGAATTTACCGATGGTTGTCGAAGCATTAACCCAGCGATTAACTAATCCTGATTTCAGTGCTCACGAAATTGCAAGTGCAGTTATTGAGCCAGCAAAGGAAGGGATTAAGACACAACCTACGACTTTAATGCCTCAAAACAAACCGGTTACTACTTCTGTAAAAGAAAATAAGAAGAAAAGTAAAGAGTCAATTCCTGAAGGAACGGTGGTTGGCGATGGACATATTAAGTTTGTTTTGGCTAGAATTGATTCACGCTTACTACATGGACAAGTTGCAACGGGTTGGATTCCAACGATGCACCCTGATAGAGTAATCGTTGTTTCAGACAGTGTGGCCAAAGATGATATGCGTAAAAGTATGATTCGTGAAGCTGCACCTGCTGGTGTAAAAGCACATACTGTACCATTAAAAAAGATGGTTGCAATTGCTAAAGATCCACGTTTTGGTAATACACATGCGTTATTACTTTTTGAAAACCCAGAAGATGTGCTAAAGGCTATTAAGGCAGGTGTTGATATCAAAACTGTCAATGTAGGATCAATGTCTTACAGTGTAGGTGATGTTAATGCTAATAATGTCTTATCAATGAATCAAGAAGATGTTGATACCTTCCATGAACTTAAAAAATTAGGCGTCAAATTTGATGTTCGAAAAGTACCAACCGATAAGTCAGGCAATATGGATGCAATTTTGAACAAAGCACAAAGTTTGCTTGATGAACAAAATAAATAAATAGGAGCAAAAAAATGAACGCTATACAAATGATTTTAGTGGTTCTTGTTGCCTTTCTAGCAGGTATGGAAGGTATCTTGGATCAATGGGAATTTCATCAACCATTAGTTGCTTGTACACTAATTGGTTTAGTTACTGGGCATTTAGATTTAGGTATTATTTTAGGTGGTCAGTTGCAAATGATTGCTCTTGGTTGGGCCAACATTGGTGCTGCAGTGGCTCCTGATGCTGCTTTAGCTTCAGTTGCTTCAGCAATTATCTTGGTACAAAGTGGTCAAGGTACTAAGGGGATTGGCATGGCGACTGGTATTGCGATGCCTTTGGCCGTTGCTGGATTATTTTTAACAATGATTGTGCGAACCATTTCAACTGCTGTTGTTCACATCATGGATGTTGATGCTAAAAATGCTAATTGGCGCAAAATTAATATGTGGCAATGGATTGATGTTTGTTTGCAGGGATTGAGAATTGCCATTCCTGCAGCATTGTTATTAGCAATTCCTGCTTCAACGGTTAAATATTGGTTAGGTTTAATGCCAACTTGGCTCAGTGAGGGCATGTCAATTGGTGGTGCCATGGTTGTAGCTGTTGGTTATGCAATGGTAATCAATATGATGGCGAGTCGTGAAGTTTGGCCATTCTTTGCCATTGGTTTTGCTTTAGCCGCAATTAAAGATTTAACTTTAATCGCTTTGGGTGCAATTGGTTTAGCAATGGCTTTAATGTACTTGGCACTCGAATCCAAAGGCGGTAGCAGCAATTCTAGTTCTGATAGTGAAGGTACCGGCGATCCACTCGGCGATATCATTGATGACTATTAAAGTGATATTCAAGAGGAGGATTTTATTATGGCTGATCAAAAAATCAAATTAACTAAAGCCGACCGCTTCAAAGTTATGTGGCACTCACAATTTTTGCAGGCTTCATGGAATTATGAAAGAATGCAAAATGGTGGTTTTGCCTATTCATTAATTCCAGCATTGCGAAAATTATATCCAAATAAAGATGACATGGCTGCTGCTTTGGAACGTCATTTGGTATTCTTCAATGTTCACCCGTACTTAGTTTCGCCAATTTTAGGTGTTACTTTAGCTTTAGAAGAAGATAAGGCTAATGGTGCAGAAGTTGGTGACGAAGCAATTCAAGGTGTTAAGGTTGGAATGATGGGACCTTTAGCAGGTGTTGGTGACCCTGTCTTTTGGTATACTGTGCGTCCAATTGTTGGAGCACTAGGAGCCTCAATGGCGATTCAAGGTAATATCTTGGGACCAATTCTATTCTTTGTTATTTGGAATGTGATTAGAATTGCTTTTATGTGGTACACACAAGAGTTTGGTTATCGTGCGGGTTCTGCAATTACTAACGATATGTCTGGCGGACTATTACAAAAGGTAACACGTGGAGCTTCCATGATGGGAATGTTTGTTTTGGGTTCCTTAATTGAGCGTTGGGTTAATATTAAATTTACGCCGATCGTTTCCCGTACTCCTGTGCAAAAGGGTGGCTACATTGATTGGAATTCGCTTCCAGCTGGTGCCAAGGGTATACAACAAGCATTGATTGCTCAAAGTAATGGCTTGTCACTAACCAAATTTAAGGTAACTACTTTACAAAACAACTTGGATACATTAATTCCAGGTTTAGCAGGTTTGTTATTGACCTTTCTATGTATGTGGCTGTTAAAGAAGAAAGTTTCACCAATTGTTATTATCATTGCGATTTTCGTTGTTGGTGTAGTTTTACATGTTTTGCATGTACTTTAATAGATAATGGTTGAATCAAGTAATTCTAAGGTTGACTTAACTGCAAGCGCAACGTGGTTTCGTGGAATTGCAACCTATGGCAAGCTCATGGTTGGCGATCACGCATTTGAATTTTATAATGAACGGAATGTAGATGATTATGTGCAAATACCGTGGGCGGAAGTGACGTATGTGGTTGCTGATGTTCATTTTGGCGGTAGGTATATCCCGCGTTTTGAGATTCGAACACGAAAAAATGGCAAGTTCATATTCTCTAGTCGTAACAATAAACACACATTGCATGCAATTAGACAATATGTACCGGCAAATAATATGCGTCAAGCGTTAGGATTGTGGCAAAAAATCAAGAGAAAAGTTAAAAACAAGTAAATAAAAATACTTAGGTTATCTGGCCTAAGTATTTTTTTTCGTTACTTAACTTTTTCTTGGCGATGAATTTTTACTAGTGTTGAGAGAATGATGAAGATTAATAAAGCGGTAATCATTGCAGTTCGATTAGCTGGTAAAATTAGTAGTAAGATGATCATCAGGATGAAAAATAGCAATGTTACATAATCTGAATATGGAAAGGCAGGCATTTGGAAATCAGTTAAGTCATGATCTCTCGTCTTTTTTCGATAAGAAATATGGGTTAAGAGCATTAAGCACCAAATAATTAAAAACATACTTGTAGCTGTCGAAGAAATAAAATTAAATGCATTGTTTCCGATAATTATAATGAGAAATGGTGCTAATTCCATTAAAATAGCCGATAAAATCAGAGCATTTTGTGGAAGTTGACGGTGCAATTGACCAAACGTTTTATTCCATTTACCCTTACCATTAAAAGTTATGGAAAAAAGTAATCTGCCAGCACTGTAGATAAAACTATTGGTAGCTGAAACTGCGGCAGAAATAACTACAAAATTAATAATTGAACCGGCATTACGTAGACCTGTTGCAGCAAGAGTTTGGACGAATGGACTAGAATTGGTGGCAACTTTATTCCAAGGAATGACGAGTAGGATTGCGACAATGGCCAATACATAAAATAAAATAATTCTTAATGGAACCTCATTAATTGCTTTTCTAATTGTTTTGGCTGGATTTTGTGCCTCTGCGGCAGTAAGTCCAACCAATTCAACCCCGACAAAACTAAAAATTACCATTTGAAAGCCGGAAAGAAAACCTGTGCCGCCTTTAGCAAAGAAGCCGCCATCGGTAGTCAAATTAGAAAAATTAACGGGACCAAAACTAGTTTTACCACCTGTTATCAGTAGATAGGCTACTAAAATAATAAAGGCGATGACCGTCACAATTTTAATAATGGCAAAACTAAATTCAAGATTGCCGAAAAGACGTGCTGATAAAAGATTGATAAAGAGCAATACAGCGACCGTAATAAGTCCAGGAACCCAAGTCGGTAGATGGGGAAACCAATATTGAAAGTAAATACCAAGTGCGGTCATTTCAGCCATTCCTAGAGAAACCCAACTAATCCAGTAGAGGTAACCAGAAATAAGACCAACGTCTTTTCCCAAATACTTTTTAATAAAATCAATATAGGTATGCTTAGATAAATCTGAAACAATTAGTTCTCCAAGCGCGCGCATTAATAAGAATAAAAAAATGCCAACAATTATATAAATTAAAATAACGCTTGGTCCAGCTAATCGAATACTGTTACCGACACCTAAGAAAAGTCCCGTTCCAATGGTTCCACCTAGTGCAATTAGTTGGATATGTGCGTTGGTTAAAGTTCGTTCATAGCCAGCATCATGTTTTGATTCATCTTTTTTACTCATTAAATCACTCCAAGTTTCCAAAATATTACATTGATATTACAACATTTGATTATAGCATTTATCAAAAGGACATGCTTATATAAAGATGAAAAATTTTTGAGTTAGTGTTTGCATATAGTATATAATTTAATGGATAAATTGAACAATTCGGTTGATAATAGTATGATGAATAATATTAATAAATAATTAGAGGGAGTAATGATATGTTTACTTTAGATGCTTTTTCACTTAATAATTTATCCATTAAGTTAGTTTTTCCGGAAACAAGTCATGCGCAAAGTTTATATAATCTTATTCAACAGGATCGATCAGAATTATCACGCTTCTTGCCTTGGGCGAATGAAATAAATGCGCTTCAGGATGAACTTGCTTTTATTAAGCTTATGCGAAGTGAGACCGCGGAATATAAAAAATTGGCATTAGTGATTCTTGTGAATAACCAACCAGCGGGTATGGTTGATCTGCATGATATAAAGCTAAATCATCAAAGTGCGGAAATTGGTTATTGGCTTGGACAAAAATATCAGGGTAAAGGAATTATGACTGAATCGGTAAAACGTTTGGTACAAATTTCATTTAGTAATTTAAGTTTGCATCGTTTAAACCTCTTGGCCGATCATCGAAATAAAGCTAGTAGAGCAATCGCACAAAGATTAAAATTTGATCATGTTGCATTATTGAAAGATGAAGTAAAATATCACGGACAGTTTTGTGATATGGATTTGTATACAGTTATTAATTCTACAAACTAAAAAACGTACTGGTATTTATCACCAGTACATTTTTTAGTTTAATCTTCATAACCATTAGGATGAGTTTGGTGCCATTTCCATGCACTTGCAATGAGATCTTCAGCACTTTCATGTTTTGGTTGCCAATGTAAGATGGTTCTAGCTTTAGTGGAGTCAGCAACAAGACTATCCGGATCACCGTTACGTCTTGGTCCGATTGTGTAAGGGATCTTAGTTCCGGTAACTTTACGAGCAGCTTGTAAAATTTCTAAATTGGAGTAGCCGCGTTCAGTACCTAAATTAAAGACATCTGATAGGTTAGTTTTGATTAAATATTGTAGTGCTAAAATATGAGCATCAATTAGATCGGTCACTTGAATGTAGTCACGTACATTAGTACCATCTTGCGTATCGTAGTCATTACCAAAAATAGTGAACTTATTATCTCCTTTAACGGCACTATTTAAAATATTTGGGATAAGATGTGTTTCGGGTGCATGATCTTCACCTGTTTGTCCGTCCTTTGATGCCCCGGCAACGTTGAAATATCTTAGCGCAACTGATTTGATACCATTAGCTTTGTCGGCCCAGTGCATGATTTTCTCCATCATTAATTTAGTATCACCATATGGATTAATTGGATTTAATGGTGAGTCTTCAGTAATTGGCAACGTTTGAGGAATGCCATAAGTTGCAGCACTAGAAGAAAAGACAAGGTAATTTACCTTTGCATCCTGCATTGCCTCAAGAAGTGCAATCATTCCCCAAACATTATTATCGTAATATTTAAGTGGATTTTTCATGGATTCTGGTACTAGTGAGTATGCAGCAAAGTGCATAACAGCATCAATTTTTTCATTACGTAGAATTTGACTCACTAGAAATTTGTTTTCGATACTACCTTGATAAAATTTAGCTCGAGAATCTACAGCCTTGCGGTGTCCAGTATAAAGGGCGTCAAGAACGACAACTTCATAGTCAGCATCAAGTAATTGCCGTACAGCGTTTGAGCCAATGTATCCAGCACCACCAACAACCAATATACGCATAGTTACCTCCATATATTATAACCTTTGCTATAAATTTTAGCACAGTTAAGGTGGTTAAAATAGTGAATATTGACAGGATAATAATTTTGCAATAAACTTACTTTTAGTAAGACCAATTAGAGAGGATAGGACTAAATGATTCATAATTCAACAATTGATAAACAAATTAACCACAGGTCAATTAGACAATTTAAAAACAAGAGTTTGAATCAAGAGCAATTAACAACGTTGTACACAGTTTTTCAACATACGGCAACAAGTTTATTTATGCAGAATGCATCGCTTCTGCATATTACCGATGAAGAAAAAAGAGCAAAAATTCGCCAGCTATGTAACCAAAAGTATGTAGGGGCTGAAGGTGATTTGTTTATTTTTATAGTTGACTTATATCGCAATCAGCAAATTCGCCAGCAACTAGGTCAAGATGATGGTCGTGTACATACAACGGATGTCTTTTTGCAAGGATTGGATGATACGTTACTTGCATGGCAAAATGTGGCTAATGCGGTGGAAAGTATGGGCTTAGGTTATGTGCCGCTAGGAACAATTAATGACCATCCGCTAGCGCTACTTGAGGTATTAGATTTGCCGAAACTGACTTTTCCTGCACTGGGGATGCAAGTAGGGGTTCCTGATCAAAACCCGCAATTAAAACCACGTTTACCACTAAAATTCACTACTTTTGAAAATAATTATCCACAAGATTTCAATGTTGATGAGTTAAAAGACTATGACCAAACTGTGGAAAAATATTATGATTTACGAGCAACTAACCATCGCATTGATTCTTTCACTAAACAAATAACTGGTGCCAAGTTAGCTAATAAAAAAATTGCGCGCGACCAGTTACCACAACTACTCCATCAACAGGATTTATGCCTTGACTGGAAATAATAAATAAAAGTCATTCATTTGTTTGCATGACTTTTTTTGTTTTGGTATAATTTTAATGTTACCAAAAACGCTGATTTAGCTCAGTTGGTAGAGCGTTTCCCTCGTAAAGAAAAGGTCGCCAGTTCGACTCTGGCAATCAGCATAATAAAGGCAAATATAGCATTAAAGTCCGTTGTATCAATCTTGATATGACGGGCTTTTGTTTGTTATAAAGTATTTTAAATAGTTGTAAATTAATGTGAATTGTTGTGGTTAGTCACATTACAGGTCACACAAAGTAAAATAAATAAGAAATTGGTTGTCATTAATTTTTGTGGAATTAACATAACCCTTGATGCAGCAAGCTTAATTGCCTGCTTTTTTGTGTGACTGAGTGTGACTAGAAATAATTTGATACGTAAACACATATTAATTAATTTCAAAGTCATGCAACTATACAAAGAAATTAAAAAGATGTAAAATTTGTTCAATTAAATAATTTGAGGTTGGAGTTATTGAAACTTTCAAGATTTGCTTCTTTGGGTCAGGAAGCAACTTGGAAGTTTTTTTGTTTATGGAGATAAAAATATTTATGGAATTTATTCAAGAATTAGTATTAATTTTGTTGGCATCAACAGTACTAGGACAAATATTTGTCCGCTTTGACATGCCTGCAGTAATAGGAGAGTTATTAGCAGGAGTACTTTTGGGAACAGCTGTGTTGAATTGGGTTAGACCAAGTAATTTAATCAGTGTATTTTCACAAATCGGCGTTATTTTACTAATGACACTAGCTGGAATGGAAAGTGACATTAACTTATTAAAGAAATGTTTTAATGTAAGCTTTTGCGTTGCTAGTGTAGGTGTGATTTTGCCAATTATTTTAATGGGTATAGCTAGTTATTTATATGGAGTAAAACCCTTAGAAGCAATATTAATTGGAATAATTTTCTCTGCAACAAGTGTATCGATTTCTGCTATTGTGCTAGAAGAAAAGCATCAACTTCATAGCATAGCTGGTACAACTATTTTAGGTGCAGCAGTTGTAGATGATATTCTTTCAGTAATTGTATTGGACCTATTTACTACCTTTAGCCAAGGAACAGGAAATAAACAGCCAACTAATAATATTATGGTTAATACGATAATTCAATTATTATTTTTTTTCCTTCTTTATTTACTTTATAAATTTGTACCATACCTAAAAGTGCTTTTTTTAAGAATTAAAAATAATCAGATAGTGAATATTATTTCTTTATTGCTAATATTTACTGTGTCCTGGATTGCTGAAGCAGTGGGTTTGTCAGCCATTATTGGTGCGTATTTTTGTGGGTTGGCTATTAGACAATTGGAAAATTATAAAAAGGTATATAAAGCTATTTCCAATATTGGCTATGAAATGTTTATCCCTATTTTCTTTGTTAATATTGGATTGATGTTAACATTCAAAAATTTTTATAAGGAATTAGTATTTATTTTGATAATGATTATTTTAGCAATTGCTTCTAAATTTTGGGCTGGTAAATATACTAGCAGAATTTTGGGTTTATCTAAGAGTAGTAGTGATATTGTGGGTGCTGGAATAATTTCACGTGGTGAAGTAGCCTTAATTGTTGCCCAAATGGGTTGCAATAGTCGATTATTATCTGAGAATATATATTCTAGTTTAATAATAGTAATTGTTGTAACTACAATTTTGTCACCAATTGTCCTTAATTATTTCATTAAAAAGGCTAATAGTGATGTTGATTAATTTGCTATAATACACTGTTTAAATTTATGGTATTAATTGTGGATTACGAGCTTTTATTTATTATAGATTGTTGGAATAATGGTAAATAATATATTTAGTAATTGACTTAAATTTAGCTTTAGGTATTACAATTTTAGTAAATTAAAAGGAGGTAATCAAAATGCAAAGAGCAAAAGTAATTGTCCAGATGTGAAGTTCTTTTTTGCTATTGCGACTTTACGGTTATAGGAATTTACTGCGAGTGTCACCATTGACTGGTTGCGGTAAATTCCTAGCAGTCCGAATAACTTTTATAGAAAACTTAGAATAGGATAAGTTTTGTTATCGTTTTGTACTATAATAATAGTAAAATTAAAGAAATTGGCTTTTCTAGTTAATTAACAAACATTTTGCTTTGAGACAGGTTGATCCTAATTGCGAGGTTAAAAATGATTATTGATACTCAAGAACTGCAAAAAAAGTTTTAGAAAATAAACGAGAAACGAATTTATAAAGGTGGAAATAAATATTTGAAATGATTTTAACTCAAGAATAATAAACTGACTATATAAAGTATTGATTGGCTGTCAAGCACGTTGGTGTGTTTTGAGAAATCTTTTGATTTTGAAGGAATAATTATTAATATGAAAAGTTTAAAAAAGATCACAAACAAAGTTTTATATCTTTGTTTGTTTATGATATTATCTATAATTATCCAAATCCCTACAATAAGTGAAGGCTTTTTTGGGGGAGAAAGTTCGAAAAATATAAATTTATTTTTACATGTTGCGATAACATTTTTTAGTACGATAATTATATTTCTGATTGTTTATACTGTTTATCATCGTTTGAATTCCAAACCAATATTTGTGAAAAATAATATTATTAGAAGTTATAGTTTTGCAGTTTTATTTGCATTACTTTCACAGATTTTACAGTTTGCTATTACAGTGCTTGAAAAAGGAAACGATCAAGATTTAGAGTTACTAGCCGCTTCACAATCAAAACTTGCGCCAATTTTAATAATTACGTTAGTTTTGATTTCTCCACTTTTAGAGGCAATGGTATGGCAAGGAATTTTACAGGGCGGTATTTTAAAAGATATACCTCCTTTTTTTTCAATAATAATTACGAGCGTATTATTCGCATTTGCTCATGGTTATTCCTTTAACTATAAAACTTTAGAGTTATTATGTTCAGGAATTTCGTATTCTATTTTATATTATGTGACTGATGATTTGGGATCAGTAGTATTTTGTCACGGTTTATCAAATTTAATTGTCTATTTAATAAATTTTGTTTTTTGATCTTACTGTTATCCAAATCTATTTGTGCATCATAGTACTTAAAGAACATAATAAATTAAACCCAAAAGCTCAGTTAACTAGTTATAGCTAAGCTTTTTGGTTGTCTTTTTAATTTTATTAATTTGGCATTTTTCTTTAGTTTGGAAGAAACTTGTATAATTTTTGCTTCTTCAATTTTTGTTATGGGAACATAATATGGATGTGAGTATTCATTTTATCAAGTGAATTATTTAAATTATAAATAACATTTAATAGGATGAATTCACTTTCCTGAATTGTTATTTCTAAGGAAGTATAGATAAAATCATCATCTATATAAGAGCTGTTAATTTTAGACAAGGGTAATTTTCAAAAAGCATAATAAGATAAATTTCTAGTTTTTAATGTGTATGCTTCCCTTTCAAAATGATGAATTTCTTGTCCCATTGAAGCACTATAATTTGCATCTAACCAGTATCACTGAAGTTATAAAATTATCGCTATAATACCCATTTTATGTATAGTCTAGCTCATTTCTATACTTATCGAGTCGAGGTTATATACGGCATCATATAGTTGAGCAACCTTATCTAGCTTTTTACTGATCAAAATTTTTTTAAAAGTTTCATTGTTGATGAAAAAACATATACCTTTGAACAGTTTAAGCGGCGAATTCATTCAATTCATATTATATCAAAATTTATTGTGGAATTTTTTCAAGATAACGAATCTGAGTTTGAATAATTATTTGATGTTAAGTAAAAACAATGGAAGAAGATGAAAAAATGTTTGGCAATGAGTTATTAAATGATAGACAAATAGCAGATATAGGGGATAATTAGAAATGGATGTATTAATAGATAATAATTATAAAGAATTATAAGACGATGAACTAAATAACATATATGATGGTAGGTTTGATTTCTGCTTAGGAGCTGTTGCAAGTGCTATTTGGGAATTTTGCGATGGCTATAAATGACTACTGGGTATGATGCGGGTCAAAAAGAGTACCTAATAGAAATGCTTAAAACATCTCCACTAGCAGTGTTTATTATTTTTGGAAATATAATAATAGCTCCAGTATTAGAAGAAATATTATTTAGAGGTATATTACAATCTAATTTTTTTAAAAAAATAAATCCTATAATTAATATCTTTCTAACTGCATTTATTTTTGCATTCTTACATTCTGGACAAATTGATTGGGGGACCGTAGAAAATTTTGTTTTAGGCATAGGATTGGGAATTTCATGTTTTTATTCAAATAGTATAGTTCAAACAATAGCTGTGTATATGGTTAATAATTTATTAGCTATTTTGATTGGACTTTTTTAATATGTGTCATAACATAATATTTGAAGTTTTAAAATAAAATTAGTGATACTTCAATATATAAAGTTTTAGATCTTTCTAGTTTAGCAAATGTGTTTTGGGGATCAATGAATAATTATATCCATCACTAGTTTTGGTTGCACTTATAAAAGAAGTTTGGTAATAAGCGACTTATTCTTTTTAGCAGTTTCGATAATTGCGTCAAGTACTTTAATATCTGACTTGGCAAATTCATTAATGATTTCTTTTGTAATACGCATATTTCCTTCGGGTATACCTTTCCCCAAAGAAATATACGTTTTTTTAGTTTGTAGGGATTTTTCTAGTGCTATTTTACCAGTAGTTAAAGCTTCATGGAAAAACATTATTAAACTTGCGGAAGATAGTTCTTCGGAAGATACAGCCCCAGCAATTAATTTATTAGAACTCATGAAATAATCAAAAGCTTCAGAAAAGTTAATAATACTAAGAACAAAATTGGCTACGGGAGCAATAAATTGATATTTTGTATATAAAATTTTTTCTTCTAATGTGCCAGCAGTTAGTATATATACGTCATCCGTAAAAAAATTCTTATCCCGAATTTCTTCAAGATATTTAACAGCATAGTTATATACATCAAATAAATATTTGGCAACTTCTTGTCCGTTGTCGAATATGGTATCAATATATTTCTTTTTTAGAGTACAAATAATTGCTGCTCTTTGGACTGGATTTTCGGGTCTAGTAGGATTGGTGGAAAAATCCAATTAGTAAAAGTTGAGCTAGCAGCTTTTTTACCATATTCATCAATGCGGATGGGTATTTTATCTGCTTCTATAAAAATATTCCAATTTATATCTTCAATAATTTCAAACTTTTTCTTGTTTTTATCTTCCCTATATTCAGTTAATAACTTAGGAAATTTGTTTTTAGGTTTAGGACATTCTGGCATAGCTTTTGTCTCCTTTATTATTTTTACTACCCATCATTTTGTATAAGAATGATGGGCTATATTTTTGCTCTAATAGGTATCATACTTAGCCATGAAGATTAAATCTGATTGCAATCAAGCAAATTTTAATTAGTTGAATAGTATACAAAGAAAATTTACGCCTAATTATGTAAGCGCATATAAAAGAATGTCAGTTACAGAATATTAGATGCTATTTTGGCTCGTTAGATAATATTGTAAAAAATCCTGTTACTTTATAAGCCTTGTATAAGTTCTTCCGTAATGATGAGATGACTGTACCAGATGAAAAATATGTTTTTTCTGATCAAGAAATCATGGCTATTATTACGGACATCAGAAAAAGATTAATTACAATTAAACCTAATTTTCGGTGCAGTTGCTTGGCAATTTGGCTAGCTTTAGAAACAGGAATGCGACCGCAAGAGATTCAGGCTTTGAAATGGTCAAATATAATTAAAGATCATGGAAAAGTAGTGTTTGAAATTTGCGATTCTTGGAATAGCAAAGCAAAAAAGCTAAACGGTCATTTAAAAAGTAGGCATAAAGGTGCTATTACAAGAATAAGGTTTAGATAATAAGCAAAACTAAATTTTATTAGCATTGACTACCTATAATCTATGTGGGTTAGGAATGCCTATTGATCAACGTGGGTTAAATGAATTGATGCGTAAAATTTGTAAAAAGGTTGGAGTTAAAAACAATGACTTGCGTGTTAGTATGTATACTTGCCGTCATACAGTAGCAACTAAGCTAGCAAATATTCCAGGTATTAGTTATCCTTGGGTAGCTTATCGGTTAGGTCATTAATTAAAAATTTTTATGAAAGTTTATATTCATGTTGCCCAGGATAAGAATGAAGATATGTTAAAGATCGTTAGTTCACAATTAGTCACACAAAATTAGATACAACGGTTATAAATGCTAGATAGTAAAGCTTTAAGGGTTATTTTAACACTGGCAATCAGCATAAATTAAGTTTGTAAAAGTTAATTATCCTTTGTGTATCAGCATTTTAAACAGATACGCGAAGAATAATTTGATAATTAAGAACACAAACGAAACATAAAAATTACTGTGTTCAAAAAATATTAACTTGTAATAAGTGAAAATAAAAAGATAAAGGCGTTTTGTAAGCGTTTCACCTATGTAGTGCAAAAAAATATTTTTTTTTCATACTAGAATTTGTAATGATTATGAGGAAAATAAGTTAATGTAGTTGAAAGGAAAAATACTATGAGTAAAAAAATATTGTTAATTTGTGGTTCAGGAGCATCTTCAGGATTTATGGCAGCTAATATGCGAAAAGCGGCCAAAAAAGAAGGATTAGATATCAAGGTTCAAGCTAGAAGCGAAGCAGAACTTGCTGATTATGCTAATGATATTGATGCGTTGATGGTTGGTCCGCATTTGAAAGCAGAATTTGAAGCCATTAAAGAGCGTGTACCTCAGAAAGTGAAAGTTATTTTAATGAAACCTGATTACTATTCTATTCTTGATGGAAGAGGAGCAGTAGATCATTTAATGTCGGTTTTAAACCAATAAAATAGTTGTGAGGGAGTTTGAAAATGAACGGCTTTATGAATGTCTTGAACACTAAATTTGCACCTAAAGCTCAGAAAATTGCAAATAATCAATGGATAGTTACAATAAAGAATTCAATCCTAGAAGTTTTGCCTTTTATTTTTGTAGGATCTCTAATCACATTGTTGAATATTCCTACTAATTTTTGGAAATGGTGGCCTAATTTATCTCCGATTAATAATTTTACCTTTGGATTGACCTCGATTTTTGTGGCATTTTTAGTACCCTTCAATTTTATGGAGTTTAAAAAAATTAATAAACAAAGAATTATTGCAGGTTTGTCATCAGTAGCTCTTTTTCTAATGTTAGCTAATCCTAATTGGGATAAAACTGGAAGTATAATTTCTTATAAATTTTCTGAATTGGGTGCTGGAGGTATGTTTGTTGCTTTAGTTGAAGGTGCTTATGTCGCTTTGATCATGGAGATTTTTGCTAAATT
This sequence comes from Lactobacillus sp. X-49, assembly GCF_057063645.1. Taxonomy (NCBI): domain Bacteria; kingdom Bacillati; phylum Bacillota; class Bacilli; order Lactobacillales; family Lactobacillaceae; genus Lactobacillus; species Lactobacillus sp. X-49. Next base: position 68,613 of record NZ_JBXSQM010000008.1, on the reverse strand, counting down.
TAGTTTTTTCAGTGATGATACTTCAATGCCTGATTTTGTTACAGCATGGTTTGATTCTATGCTACCAATAGCAGTGATTATTGCTACAGGTTGGTTGTTGAGTGATGTATTGCATTTTGATTTTTATCAATTAATAATAAATATTTTTTCTCCTTTAGCATCTTCTTTAGATACTTGGTGGGGATTTTCACTATTCTTGTTTTTTCAATGCTTTATATATTCAATGGGAATTTCAGGTTGGGTCCTAGCAGCTATTGATCAACCCGTTATGTTAGCTGGAATAGCTGCTAACTCTCATGCTTTTAGTTCTAATCATGCTGTAACACATATTTTTACCAGTGAACTAGTCTATAGCTTTCCATGGATTGGTGGAGTGGGATGTACACTGCCATTGGTTTTGTTAATGCTCTTTTTGGCTAAATCAAACAGGCTGAAAGCTTTAGGAAAAGCTTGTATCTTACCTTCTATATTTAATATAAATGAACCTATTGTTTTCGGTACAATTGTTTGGAATCCATATTTAATGATTCCATTATGGATTAACGGCTTTTTACTACCATTAATTACTGCCGTTTGGTTTCAAACAGGTCTATCACCTATTCCGCATGAATTAATGCAAATGTGGTATTTACCATTTCCATTTGCAGCATGGATTGTCAGTCCAGCAGTTAGTTCAATTCTTTTAGTAGTTATTTTATTTATAATCGGAGGATTGGTCTATTATCCATTTTTTAAAGTTTATGACAAAAATTTAGTGAACCAAGAATTAGAAAGCAAGTAATAATTAAATATGACAGAAAACAATCTTAATAAAACAGAAAATGAATCAATCAAAAATACTATGGAAATTATTCTTCATGCAGGTGATGCACGAGAAAATATTGCTAAGGCTTTAGATGATTTGGCCGTTTTTGATTATAATTCTGCTAAAGCTGAAATGGATGAGGCTAGTAAAAAGTTAATAATTGCACATCGTTTACAAACAAGTAAAATTCAAGAAGAGGCGGAAGGAAAACCAATTAAATATTCAGTATTGTTTACCCATGCTCAAGATACACTAATGACTATTAATAGCGAATATATCCTTGTAAAACATTTAATCAAAGTATTTGAAGAACGAGATGCTAAAGAAAGAGGGAAAGTTTATGACAATCGAAATGAGAAAAAATAAATATCCAGTTTTTTCTAAAAGTTTTCTGTGGGGTGGAGCACAGGCTGCTAGTCAAGCAGATGGCGCCTACCAAGAAGATGGCAAAGGTCTAAATTCTTCTGATGTACAACCTTATCTTAAAGGTTTATCTAATGAACAAATCCAAGCTATTGAAGAAAGGGGAATGACAATTGAAGAAGTTAGAAAAAATCTTCAAGATAAAAATAATTTCTATCCTAAGCGTTATGGTATTAATTTTTACCATACCTATAAAAAAGATTTAAAGATTTTGTCTGATGCTGGGTTTAAAACTTTTAGAACATCACTTGATTGGTCAAGAATTTTTCCAAATGGTGATGAAAAAAAACCAAATGTTTCAGCACTTGAGCATTATTCAAAAATGATTGATTATATGTTGGAACTTGGTATTGAACCAATTATTACAATGAATCATTATGAAACTCCAGTTAATATTACTTTGAAATATGGTGGATGGCCTAACAAGGCCGTGATCCCAATGTTTGAAAATTTTGGCAAGGTCTTATTAGACTGGTTTGGAAATCGAGTTAAATATTGGATTGTAGTTAACCAAATTAATATGGTTCAGATTGAACCTTGGCTTTCAGTGGGTGTTGCCTGTGATCAGTATAGTAATCAGGAACAGGCTTTATATCAGGCAATGCACAATCAATTTGTAGCTGCTGCATGGATTAAAAAATATGCTACGTCTTTAAACTTTCCTGATTTACATATAGGAACGATGGTCGCTGATGGCACGGTCTATCCAGCTACTAGCAAACCAGATGATGTCATTTTGGCAATGCAACAAAATAGAATGCAATATTTTGTAACAGATGTGCAATTTAGAGGAGAGTATCCAAAATTTGCTTTGAATTATTTTGACGATAATAATATTAAATTAAATATAACTAGTAAAGAGCTTGATTTAATCAAACAAAATAGAATGGATTTTTTGGCTATTTCTTATTATTATTCTCGTATGGTAGATTCTACAAAAAATAAGATGAAACCAGCTGATAATATACCAAATCCAAATTTAAAAACCAGTGAATGGGGATGGTCGATTGATCCTTTGGGGCTATATAATACTTTATCCCAATATTATGATCGCTATCAAAAACCGATCATAGTAGCTGAAAATGGTTTTGGATCATATGATAAATTAGAAAGTAATTATAAAGTTCATGATGAATATCGTATAAGTTATTTAAGGGAGCATATTGAGCAAGTTGGTCACGCTATTCATGATGGTGCAAATGTTATTGCTTATTGTGTTTGGGGGCCACTTGATATAGTTTCTTGTTCATCGCAGCAAATGTCTAAAAGATATGGTTTTGTTTATGTGGATTTAGATGATGAAGGAAATGGAAGCGGGAAGCGATATCTTAAAGATAGTTATTATTGGTATAAGAATGTAATTAAATCTAATGGATTAGAAATTTAAAAGTAAATATACTATGCTTGGAAAAGATAAATTATTACTATATTTACAAAAGAGATCTGGTTGGCATACAGCACAAGAGTTAGCAATTGAAATTGGCTTATCTAAGCGGACGGTAAAAAATTATATTCAACAATTAAGAAAACAAAATAATAAAATTTTATCGAGTACAAAAGGTTATCAGTATATTTCTTCCTCATCAAAAGATAATCGGAATAGTTTACCTGTAAGTAATGAGGAACGCATAAATTTTATCATTAATTTTATGATAACTAATAATTCAACAGTTAATTTATATGATTTAGCAGAAAAGCTATTCGTGAGTGAATCAACAGTTTTACAAAATTTAAAAGACGTTAAGCAGGAGGTAGAACGTTTTGGTATAAAGTTGAATAGGAATGGTGATTTTTGGAGTTTAGAGGGTAGCGAACGGCAAAAGCGAAGTTTATTAAGTTCTTTAATATATGAAGAATCTTCAGGAATATTCATGAATCAAAATATAATTCAGCAAAACTTTCCTGAATTAAAAATCAATCAGCTTCGAACAATGATTTCTAATATTTTTAAAAAAGAAAATATATATTTGAATACTTTTGAATTAAATAATATTTTACTTCATTTTGCAATTGCATTGGATCGCTCTAAGCAAGGTCATCAAATTGATTATATAGATGAACAAAGAATTGTTAGTAATAACGGAATAGGATTAAAAATAGTTAATCAATTAATAAAGCAACTGCATGTAAATTTCTCTACACCAGATTGTCAAGAATTAGCGTTAGTAATTGAGACAGATTTAGGTAACGAGAGTACTGTCCAAAATATTATTTCTATCGAAACAAAGAAGCTAGTTGATGATCTTATTGAGTATGTTTGGCAAATTTACGCTATTGATCTTAACACTCAAAGTTTTAAAAAACGCTTTTCTCTTCATTTAGATAGATTAATCATAAGGTCTAGATTAAAAGTCAACGAACACAATCCTATTTCAGCAAATATAAAATTTTCTTCGCCTACTATTTATGAATGTGCGGTTATTATGGCACATAGAATATCGGAAAAAACTAAAATAAAAATTAATGATAGTGAAATAGGTTACATTGCTCTACATATAGGAAATGCAATGGCAGAACAAATAACTAATAAGCAAAAATTATCAGTTGTAATAGTTATTCCTGAATATTATGACAACGCTATGGTTTTACTTGAAAATTTACAAAAAAATTTTTCGGCAAAAATAAATGTTGTCAAAGTTGTTCATGATCCGGCTCAGATAAAATATTTTCAAAATTCGATAGATTTACTTATTTCAGTAGGTTCCGATTATATTGACTCACATTTTACCACAGTATGCATTTCTCAGTTTTTGTTACCATATGATATCAAAATTTTAAATTTAGCAATAAATAATAAGCGACATCAGAATAGAAAGATTAGGTTTCAAAAGCAATTATCTAATTTTTTTAGTAAAAACAATTTTATCAATAATAAAAATATACAAAACATTGATCAAGTATTTAATATTGTAAGTAAAAGTTTTACTCAACAAGGTATAGTAGATAAAAGTTTTATTTGTTTACTTAATCAACGTGAAAAAATGTCTTCCACAGCTTTTGGAAAAGTTGCAATTCCTCATTCGCTTAATATGTCGGCTAAGAAAAGTCGAGGATTTATTGTTATTAATCCCAATGGAATTAGTTGGAGCGATAATAATAAAGTATATTTAGTCATTGCTTTAGCAATTGATCCAAATAATAAGCAGTTATTTAGAGATGTCTTTGATGAACTATCTAATGTGGTGACTAATATCAACAATGTTAGTCGATTAATTAAATGCAATACCTATGAACAATTTATTAAAAATCTTGTAGATATGTTATAAAAATTATAAATTATATAGGTAAAGAAACATTAATAATTGTAACTAGTTTAGCCATTATTTAAAAAATAAAGTAAGTAAAAACAACATAATTCGCGTTTAAATTCAAAATTATGTTGTTTTTTATTTAAAGTCTAAAGAATGAACTTTTATTTGTTAAGCTCTTTAAGCATAATAATCAATAATATCTTTTAAAAGTTTGGGCAGCACCTTCCATACCAGTGCCCTCTTCATAGTATTTCTTAAATCGTTCATCACAAACATACATTGTAGCCAAATTTTTGTGATTCGTAGATGAATATAACTAGCTAGGCCACATCATCAGTAAATATTCTTTATGCAAAGTAAAAAGTTGTTTAGCAGCAGGCTGTTAAAAATCAGTAGTACTAACTAGTGGCTTTAACTGAACCAAAATTTGTTTAGTGATTTGTTCTAAATGATTAAATTCTTTTTTGGACAGAGCATAGACTGTTTGCTTACTCGTAGCAATAAGATCATTACCATATTTAGTACGAATTTCTTTACCATACATTTTTTCATTATCATTAATTTTTTGCGACTTAAAGGCAATAAATTTTTCTTGATCGCTCATGTTCATGGGTGTTTTTCCTTTCATCGATGTAAGTGTTTGATCTAGGTTATCAATCAATGCCGTTAATCGGTTTTTCTCAGCTATTATTTTTTGACGTTATTGTTTTAAAACTTGATATTGGATTGCAGTAGAACTTTGCATGATTTTTTTGATTTACGCTAAAGGTAAGTCGAATAATCTTAAAAACATTATCTTTTGTAGTTGATCAACTTCGATTTTATTATAATAACGATAATTATTTTTAGGGTTATGACGAGCAATTAATAGTCCTGTCTTGTAATAAAAACGTAAAGTTCTGATTGAAATTCCTGTTAATTTAACTAATTTGGTGATTGAATACGTCATAATTAAATCTCCTCACTTAAATAAGTTGAAGATAACGTCGAATCATTTTATTAGCTAAATTAAATAAATGTTAATAAAAAATAAAAAATTATCTTTATTTAATGATGTATAACTTGTGGTATGAAATATTATTAAATTGTTAATTGATAAATGCTTTGTTAATTTTCCTTACTATCTTTTCCTTGAACAATATGTTCAACGATCATTTCAACAAATATACAGAATAGAGATTGCAAATCAGCTGAAGTACTATAAACAAAGGATTTTCCAGGTAAAATGATACAATTTTTAAAAAAAGCTCTCAATTTAGTATTGGGATTAAATGTTATTAAGTAACCCTCGGATAATTTACTAATTGGTTCTGCAATATATTTTTTCAAATCTGCTTCATCTCCACTGATCGAAAACACAATAAATGTATCACTTTTATTAATCAAACCTGTCCAGTGAGAAGCAGCTATGTAGTTGTCGGTATAAAAAGTTGGCTTATTCAAATCTTGCATGCACATTGCCAACTGTTTAGCAGGAATACTGGAATAGTAAATCCCAAGTATAAAGTTATTTCTGGAATTAATTAACGCATTAGTTAATTTATCTAATTTTTTTTGATCAATATTTTGAAAATTGTTGACTACTTTCACATATTTTTTTAGATATTCAGATTTATTACTATTAGGATCGCTTTTTTGAAACAAAAAATTTTTAAGTTGAAATTTAAATTCTTTAAAACCATCATAGCCAAGTTTTTGACAATATCTTTGCACTGAAGCCACTGATGTCTGTGCATCAGTAGCTATTTTTTGAATTGTCATCAATTGAACATGAGCAGGATGCTCTAAAATAATTTGATAAACCTTTTTTTCGGATTTAGATAAAATACTATTTTTGGGTTTTAAAAATTCAGCTAATTCCATGTTTACCTCACTTTATATATATATTTTATCATATTATTTGTTGTTAACGTTTTCTTTAAGTGGTAATATTTATTTGTAAATAATATCATTTCGTTTGATAAAATTATCATAAAATAAAAAGTGAGGACAAATTATGGACTATCATAAATTAGCCAACCAAATCGTTAAAGATATTGGGGGAGAAGAAAATGTTATTAGTCTTACCCATTGTATGACCCGTTTAAGATTTTCACTTAAGGATGTCAAGAAGGTAAATAAAAAAAAGTTATTAGATATTGATGTTGTACTTGGAACTGTATATGCTGGGGGTCAGTATATGGTTATTCTAGGTTCAAATCTTATACCAACGTATAATGCTGTAGTTAAAGATTTTAATTTAGATACTAAAAAAGCTATCAATGAAAATTTAGATCCATCCGAAAAAACTAACTGGACTTGGAAAAATGCTGGTAAAAAGATATTGGACTTTATCCAGGCTTCTGTTACTCCAATAATTCCAGGTTTAATTGCTGGTGGAATGTTTAAAGTGGTTTTAATTTTAATTACTACTTTTCTTAATCAAAATTTTGCTAAAACGTCAAGCTATATGCTTTTGTCGGCAATTGCAGATGCACCCTTTTATTTTATGCCAATTGTCGTGGCCTATGGCGCCTCAATAAAATTAGGTAGTACACCAACTTACGCAATGATGTCAACTGGAGCACTATTGTATCCAACATTTCATGATTTAGTGAATCAGTTGGTAGCTAATCCACATATTGAAGCACCTGCCCTCTTTGGCTTGCCAGTTAAGATATTAAATTATGGTACTTCATTATTACCTGCTTTATTAATATCCGTTGTCGCCTATTTGGTAGAAAAATATTTAAATAAAATTGTTCCAGGTATTTTTAAATCTGTGTTTGTAGGTATGGGGACAATTTTTATTTCAGGTTCTTTAGGTTTTTTAATTCTTGGTCCTTTAGGAAATTATTTAGGACAGATTATAGCAACTGTAGTTATGTTTTTAAGTAAGACAGTTGGACCTTTGGCAGTTGGTTTACTTGCAGCGGTACTACCATGGTTGGTAATGACTGGGATGCACACAGTTTTATCACCATTTATGCCACAGCTAATTAGCAATCCAGGTTATGATCCGATTCTTCGTCCAGCTTTTTTGCTACATAACATGTCTGAAGGTGGAGCAAATATTGGCGTTGCTTTAAAAACTAAAAATAAAAAATTACGTAATCAAGCTTGGTCATTAGCAGTAGGTGCAATTGTTGCAGGAGTAACTGAGCCCTCTCTTTACGGAATTAACTTGAAATATAGAAAACCAATGTATGGCGTTATGGCTGGTGGTTTTACTGGTGGATTAGTTGCCGGACTTTTAGGTGCTAAAGCATTTATAATGGGTTATTCAAATATTTTAGCACTTCCTATTTTTGAAAAAACTGTAGTAGCAATAGTAGTGGGAATAGGTACATCAATAATTGTTTCTGCAGCTGTAACCTATTGCTTAGGTATTGATCAGGAGAAAAATACAGAGTCAATTACAGAGCCAGTTCATAAAGATTTCCCTGATAGTGCATTTGTGGCAATTTGTGATGGTACTTTGGAGCCTCTAAGTGAAGTAAATGATGAAGCTTTTTCATCAGGAGCATTAGGAAATGGAGTAGCATTTAAATTAACTAGCAATTTTATATGCTCGCCAGTTAATGGTAAAATAACAGCTTTATTTCCTACTGGACATGCTTTTGGCATAACTACTAAAAATGGTATAGAGGTTTTAGTTCATATAGGAATTAATACTGTAAACCTTAAAGGAAAAGGTTTTGATGTACTTGTTCATCAAGGAGATGATATTAGGGCCGGGGAGCCAGTTGTTAGGGTAGACAGAAAATTTATTGAAAAGCAAGGTTATGATTTAACCACGATTTTAGTTATTACAAATTCGAAAAACCAAAAAATTCAACTTAAAGATAATGGAAAAGTTTCTGTAGGATTTTTATTAAATTGATAAGGAGAAAAATAATGACTAAGGAATTACCTAAAAACTTTTTGTGGGGTGGAGCAACCGCAGATTTCCAATATGAAGGCGGTTTTGACAGTGATGGTCGTGGTCCATCGACTCATGATTATGAAACAAATGGATCAATTAAATATCCCCGACATCACACAATGATTTTACCAACTGGAAAACTTATTACTCCTAAGAGCGCATTTTTTGATGCTGACGATGTTCCAGAAGATGCCAAGCCTGTTTTTTTACAAAATCAGTATTATCCTAGTCACACAGCTGTTGATTTTTTTCATCATTATCAGGAAGATATCAGGCTAATGGCTGAGATGGGCTTTAATGTATATCGCTTTTCCATTTCTTGGAGTAGAATTTATCCAACTGGTGAAGAAAGTAAACCAAATAAAAGGGGACTAGCCTTTTATGATAATGTAATCAGTGAATTAGAAAAATATCATATCCAACCTTTGATTACGATTTGTCATGATGAAATGCCGATGAATTTAGCTCTCAAATATGATGGTTGGAATTCTAGAAGAGTTATTGATTTGTATGTTAGATATGCCAAAACACTTTTTGAATATTTTGGAAATCGTTGTAAATATTGGCTAACTTTTAATGAAATAAATGCTATTTGTGGTTTTGGTCCTACTGGAGTTCATCAAGCCAATGGTATTGATAGATATCAAGCAGCTCATAATATGTTTATAGCCTCAGCAAAAGTCGTTACTTTAGGACACCGAATGATGCCTAAAAGTCAATTTGGTGCGATGTATGCCATGAGTACTTGCTATCCTGCTACATGTAAACCAGAAGACGTATTTCATAATCAGCAAGAGTTACGTGAAAATTGGTATTTTATAGATACAATGGGAAGAGGATATTATCCTAATTATGCTGATTCTATTTTGCAGCATCATGGCATTAAAGGTCTAGAAGAAATAAAAATGGCTCCTTTAGATAAAAAGACTTTGAAAGAAGGGCAGCTTGACTTTATTTCTTTTAGCTATTATCGATCAAATATTTCTAAAGCTGGAGATAAATGGTTTAATGTGGGTGGTTCTTCTAACCCATATCTTGAAACAACTTCATGGGGCTGGGGTTTAGATCCATTAGGATTACGCTACACTATGAATATGATTTATGATCGTATTCAAAAGCCTATTTTCATTATTGAAAATGGCCTTGGTGCTATTGATAAACCTGATGAAAATGGTTACGTAAAAGATGATTATCGAATTGATTATTTGCGGCAACATCTGTCGGCAATGGCTGATGCAATAAATATCGATAAAGTTCCATGTATTGGTTATACAATGTGGGCGCCAATAGATTTAGTTTCTCTTTCAACGGGAGAAATGAAAAAGCGCTATGGCTTTGTTTATGTTGATATGGATGATTTGGGTAAGGGAACATTAAAACGCATACCTAAAAAGTCATTTCAATGGATAAAAAACATTATTGAAACTAATGGAAAAGCTCTTGAAGATAAAATTTAAAGCTTATAATAAAATCCTCTTAATTAAATTAATATAAAGTATATACTTTCCTTATTAGTCTTTGAGTCTTAGAGAAAGGAAAATTGTTCTTTTCTGTATCTAGCTACTTAATATTGACTTCAAGCATACTTTAAGGATTATATTTTATTTGAATTAAAGGGAGGTAAAAATGGATAGAGCAAAAGTAGTTGTTCATATGTATGTCACGATTGACGGTAAAATTGATGGTAAATGTGATAGTCCTGCATCGAGCAAATATTATAACGATGAACTGTTTGTTTTAAGTAATGCTGATGGTAATGGTCGGCGGACGATTCAAATGTATGCTGCTCCTGAAACACTTGATTTGAGTCAATATAGTGCTGCTGGAATTAAGTATGAAGATTGGCTACCTGATATTGAATCAAAAACCTGGTCAGTCTCTTTTGATCGCAAAGGAAAATGTGGTTGGAATAAAAATTATTTTCTATATAATAATCATCAAATGCGTGCGATAGAAGTTGTTACGAAAAAGGCACGAAAAGAATATTTGTCCTTTCTGCGTACAATGGAAATTCCCTATATTGTTTCTGGAGAGGAGAATTTTAACTTAAAGGAAGTTTTAGTTAAGCTAAGAGCGCACTTTGGCATTGAAAAATTAGCTCTTTGTGGCGGTGCAAGAATTGATGGTGTTTTTCTGGAACAACACTTGGTAGATGAAATTTCTCTAGTCATCTCGCCATATGTCAATGGTGACCGCGAGATTAAGACTGCTTTTGAAACAACTGGCAGAATTGATGATCAATTTAAAATTGATTTTATCAAAAAATTACCGGATGGTGGCTTACATTTAATATTCAAAAAAACAGAGTAAAAAATGCCTAATTATTGGGCATTTTTTAGTTTAATTAACGACATTAACTGGCTTGCCATCTAAGAAAGCCATTAAATTACTGATTGTGATGTCCAACAATCGTTTACGAGTTTCTTTTGGTGCCCAGGCAATATGAGGAGTAATATAGCAATTTTTTGCAGTTAGTAATGGACTGTCTGCTAAAATTGGTTCTTGCTTGGACATATCAATGCCAGCTGCTAAAATCTTACCAGTGGTTAGAGCCTGTGTTAGATCATATTCATTGATTAAACCGCCTCGGGCAGTGTTAATGACAATGACGCCAGCTCTCATTTTGGTAATGGCAACAGCATTAATCATTTCAGTGGTTTGTGGAACATGGCCCGTATAACTCTTCTAAATTTACCTGTTTAACATAGTCAGGGAGATCAGTTTTTATTCGATGATTATAAAAAATAATTTTCGGAAAAAAGTAATTGTAAAAAGATTTAAAGATATCTTTATTTTATAGATCAAAATATTAATATTATAATAAAATAACTTTTTTTACGATTTTAATACTGCTAAAATAATTATAAATATTTATATTAGAGGGAGATCTTATGAAATATAAAAAATTTTTAATTATTTTAACTAGTGTAATGCTACTAGCAGTTAGTGCAATTACAGTAATAAATTGTTCACTGCAAGCACCAATTTTTGCAGCTAAAAATACTGATTTCAGCACCATATACTATCTTGAACAAACTAAAGATACAAAGGCATGTGACAAAAATGGCAAACCACAAAATAATCAAATTTTTCGACTAGGTAAAAAGTTTATTGCTTATAGTTATTTCATGATTAATGGTAAAAAATACTACTACACTGATAAGGATTATGAAACTCATCAGGAACGTTATATCCCAGCAAATACGGTCAAAATTATTACCAAATATAAGGCTAAGTATATTTGGCGAGGTGTGGTTTTAACTAAAGACTCTTATGTTTACGACTTAACTGGTAAAAGGACTAATCATGTACTAATTAAAAAGGGCACCCCGCATATTGCATATTCAATTTTAAAAATTAACGGTAAAAAATATTATCAACTCGATAATTTAAATGGGCATCGTATGAATAAATTTGTTAGAGTTGCTAACACCAAGCCTGGCTTGCGTGGAACCGTCGACAATGTATCTGATGATCCTAACGAAGCAAGCAAATGGGGCAATCCCGATGCCAAGCAAGTCAAGTGGCTGTTTAAACATGGTGCTGTCTACTTCACTAACGAGCAAATTAATCAAATTCAAACTGTACTTTGGCAAAAAATTCAAGACTATCGTATTCAGAACGGCTATCAGGCTTACAAGAAGAGTCCGGAGCTAGATGATTTTGCTAAAGACAATATCAGCAATTCAATGAATGGTATGTATAAATACCAAGAGCCAATTGATTCTTGGTTTTCTGATAAAATGGCACCATATCTGCCTACTTTGGCTAAAGCAGGCATGGATAGCGAAAAAGGCTTCGCATTGCCTGAATTTTATGGTCCTAATAGTCCTTATAATCTAGATTTTACTTTGACAGACCGCAATCCTGATCACGTTGCTAAGCAAATTTTTTCTGCATTATTAAAAAATGATACCACCCGACGTTCACTTGTCGGTAAAAATGATGATGAAGCTTATGGTACGCTCGCATTGCATTATTTTTTTGATGGATTAGATTCAGCTCTTGGTGTTGCCTTTATTCAAGTGTCTGGCCATAGTAAAGATTGGCATAACTATTACGTAGCTAATTAATATAAAAAATTTTATATAAATTATTTTTGATTCACTATAATAAACTTTTTTAATACGCCTTACATTCTAAATATTAGAATAAGTAGTTTCAATTTAATTACCTACAAATACTTTATGCTAAAGCGCTTGCTTATAAGATAAAATTATGTATCATACTGCTTAGAAGCGGATCTGTTAGAAATAGCTTTGAGTTAGACAGATTAGATTTAATTGCACTTATTCAAGGAGTCTTTGAAGTGTTGGATGTAAACACTTCAAGCCAATAGAAAACATTCTTATTGTAAATAAGTATAAGAACTCTTAAGAGTTCCTATTTTTTTAAAATTAATAATAGTTGCAGAATCCGTAAATGACTTATTAATAGCAGGCTGGCAAGAGCATATCAGTAAATATTAGCTTTGATTAATAATAGTATAATTATAATAAAAATTAAATATGATAAAATTTATATACCTGTTAAATTATGTGTATTAATTTTAGAGATCAAATAAATTCCTTAAATATAAGCTTTATCTTTGCTCTTTAATGTTGAATACTAATAACACTTAGCATAAAGTATTAATTTATTAGCCAAAAAAACTCAGTTATTAGTTTAACTGAGTTTTTATTTTGTCTATTGCAGTTATTTAGTTAACCACGTTCTCTTCACGGCCGTTTAAAAAGGCTTGTAAGTTAGCCATTACAATTTTAAGTAGGCGGGCGCGCGTTTCGCGTGGTGCCCAGGCAGTATGGGGCGTAATGTAACAGTTTTTGGCAGTGAGCAAGGGACTATTAGCTGCAATTGGTTCAGTTGTGGCCACGTTGATGCCAGCAGCGGCGATTTTGCCATCATTTAAGGCATTAGCAACTGCGGCATCATTGATTAATCCGCCCCGTGCAGTATTAAGTAGAATAACTCCATCTTTCATTTGGGCAATTGCTTGTTGGTTAATCATCTTTGTCGTTTCAGGTGTTTGCGGCACGTGCAGGCTGATAATGTCTGCTTTTTGGTAGAGCTCACTTAAGGTAACCTGCTTGACATAATTTGGTACACCCTCTTTGGGGCGATGATTATAAAAAATCACCTTCATTGAAAAGGCGTGGCCGATCTCTGCGACCTTTTGCGCAATGCGGCCAATGCCGATTAGGCCTAGTGTCTTATCTTGCAGCTCCATCAATGGCTTAGCCCAAAAAGTAAAATCGGGATTAGTCGTCCAGCGACCTTGATGAACTAATTGGTTATGTAGACCAACGTGGCTAGTGATTTCGAGTAGCAGTGCGAAGGTAAATTGTGCAACCGCATCGGTGCCGTAAGTGGGGATATTGGTAACAGGGATATTATATTTACGGGCTGCTTTGGTATCGACAACGTTGTAGCCAGTCGCAGTTACGCCGATGTATTTTAAGTTGGGTGCTTTACTTAAAACAAATTGGTCTAGCGGAGTCTTATTGGTCAAGACAATTTCAGCATTACCAATCCGTTTCAAAATTTCACTATCATCATCAACAGGCGTGCGATCATAAAAGGTGCAATTGCCCAATTTTTCTAACGGCGACCAGTCTAAGTCGCCGGGATTTAGGGCGTAACTATCTAGATTTACTATTCTCATTTTTGGATAACCTCATTAATTAATTGTTAGTTATTTTTAAGTTCAGTGTACTACAGACTAAGCGAAGTAGTACTTTATAAAATTATAGCCGCTGCTTGACAATATATAGTTATGAGAATATTTGACACTGTTTTTATTTAAATTTACAATTGATAAGTATTCTGTTTTTTTAAGTCAAATAATTTGTGACTTAAAAAACGTAGAATCTTGAGTGGGAGTTTATTTATTGTTCTGCTAAAAGTTATTATATAAGAAGCTGTAACTTTTTAATTTTGCAGAGCGATAAATAATAATGGAAAATTTGGATAATGAAGAGGGAGTATTGATGAAAAAATGTCCTAATTGTGGCGCCTTAATGGAGGAAGACGTCAATTTTTGCACGAAGTGCGGTCAAGACTTGGCCACTATTGCTACCGAAGTAAAACAAGAAGCTTCAAATCAAACTCAGGTAGTCCAAAAGGAAAGTATTGATAGTCAATTTAAACGTTATTGGCAATGGTGCACTGAATCATGGAAGCATCCAGCTACGAGTACAGTGGAGGCTGAACAGTGGTATGGCTATTTAACGTTAATAATTGAAGATATCTTGCTTGTATTAAGCCTTTATTACTTTGCTAAATCAATTTTAGCAGATGCCATGGGAATAGCAGGTCATATGGGTGTTAATACTGGCAATTTAAGTGGTGTTGATATTCCTTTTAATGTTGTTTTAACGGCGCTACTATTCATAATCGTTTTTCAAGTTATTGTTATTGGCAGCCATTATTTAGCTTATAAATTTATTTACGATCGTCAACCTAAGCTACTTGACTTTGTTAATCGCGGTGTTCATGCTAGCAACTTTAATTTGATTTTTGTTACATTGTTCTTCTTATTAATGCTAATGGGGTTAAACAGTATTAGGTTTGCGACAATTCTGTTAGTTTTAATAATTGCCTTATTCTTCATGGGTCAACAAGTTATTTTACTTGCTGATAAAGATGCTAAGCGCGACCGGATTTATGGCTTTTTAATTGCCTTTGGCATTATTTTTGTTTGTATGATGGTGTTAAATTCAATTATCTATAATTCTGTGCTTCACACAGTTATTAACGAAGCCTTTTCAGCAATACATTAAGGGTGATTTAAAATGAATGAAAGAAAATTTTGCCCTAATTGTGGCGCTAAAATCAAGGCTGATGCAACTTTTTGTCCGAGTTGTGGTACTAAATTAACTAAGCAAGAGCAGAGTAAGCAAGAATATCGGACAAAATCTTTGCAGGCGTCAGCGCCCAAAACTGTTCCAGTTAAGCAGCAAGTACAGGTTAGACAAAGACGCGCACCAATGAAGAAAAGAAATAAAATTATCCTTATTTCTTTACTCGTAATCGTGGCTTTGGGCGGGGCTTTTTATGCCTGGGGCTCTAACCACTTCCAACGCAACAATCAGGTTGCTCAACTAACGGCTTATTTAAAAAATCCGCAGCAAAATTTAGCCAATTATGCTATGGGTGATAATCCTGATGTGAAGATAACTGCAGCTGCACTCAAACCAACGCAGAAGTATTATGCCGAACACAGTAACGAGGCGGATAAAATAGCAGATGCACTTAAATATAGCGATAATTACAATAATGTTAAACTAGTTGAATCAGGCCATTATTTGTTGATTTTTCCTAAATATAAGTTGCAGTTTAAGACGTTTGCGCCACATATAGAGACCAATCACGCTAACTCAACTATTTTTGTTAATGGTAAAAAGATTGGCGGTGTTGATGGTAGTGGTGAAGATTACTATAAAAAAGTAACGCCACTATTTCCAGGTAAGTACCATATTGCGGTTAAGTCGATTGCTTCTGGGCATAAGTTGGCTGCTAATAAGAATGTTGACATTTTTTCTAACCAAGCAATCAATATGGACATCAAGACGGTCAACTTTATGATTAAGAGTATACCTAAAGCTACGGTTTATATTAATGATGAGCAAGTTGGCGTTCTCAATAACAATGGAACTAAGACCTTTAACGACTATCCAGTTATTAATGATATGAAAATCTACGTTGAGACTAAAGTTGACGGCAAAATGATCAGATCAGAAACGATTAATTATGATGACTTAGGTTTTGCAGATGATGATGATAGTGAAGATAATGTTGTTAAGCCAAGTTGGAAAGGTCTGATTGATAAGAAAGAAGCCGAACAGATCTTGGAAGATAATTTCAACTCACCAGATGAAGATAATTTTGTCGGTGGTGCCGAAAATAAGAGCTACCAAGACTTGCACACGCAAAGTTCCAATTTTGCAGACGATGATGATATCATCGATACATCGATGGAGTGCAGCGTTGTTTCTATCATGCCAGCGCCAAACAATAGCAGCAGCGTAACTTATAAGATAACTTATACCTTTGAACATGAGGATTTTGAACACAAGCAGGTGTTGCTATATACTGGTGGTCTTTTCCACCGTGTGGGTGATGAGGATGACGACGATGCCCAAAAGATAAGATCGATTGGTAATGGTAAAGTAATTAGTGACAAGAAGTACAACAATTAATGTTTTTATCAGAGCGAACTCATTTGAGCTTGTTTTTTGTTAATTATCTTTCGCAAACAAAATATTTGTGCTATTATTTTTCTTGGTTAAATGATAGTAGAAGGGAGTTAGTAAGATGAAAAATTTGGTCGGTTTAAAAACAATTTTTTCATTACTAACTTTTACTTTTATCCAAGTCATACAATCGTTTTTATTTTTAATTGTTGGATTCAATAAAAGACTTAATTTTTCACTTTCGTGTTAAACATTAAGTCTTTTTTATTGGTCAATTTTTTGCAAAGCTCGGGAGGAAATTATGTCAAAAATAAGAAAAGTGCTCGTCACTATAGTTGCGATGCTCAGCGTGGTTGCCTTAGCAGGTTGTTCGAATTCAAACAAGAAAGAGAACGCAAGTGGCACACCCAAGTCATTGAACGTTCAATTCGTGCCAAGTGTTGCAGCCGACAAGATGGAAGGTCAGGCTAAGCCGATTGAAAAAATGCTTTCAAAGCGTCTCGGCATTCCAGTTCATGTCACCGTGTCGACTGATTATAATGCGGTCATCGAAGCAATGAAATCTAAGAAGGTTGATGCAGGTTTCTTGCCAGCCGATGCTTACGTGCAAGCACATAAGCAAGGTGCAGCTGATGTTTTATTGCAATCAGAACGTTACGGCTTGAAGGCGCCCGAAGGTACTTGGACCAAGGAGTTAGTTCATACTTTGCGCTCAGAAATCTTAGTTAGAAAAGGTTCGCCGATCAAGAGCTGGAAGGATCTGAAGGGGAAATCAATTTCAATTCAGAGCCCAACTTCGACCACGGGTTATATCTTCCCAGTAGCAGAATTGAAGCAAAAAGGATTTGACATTAAGCGTAATTGTAAGTTGGTCACAGTTACCGGACATGACCAAGGCGTGCTTAATGTCTTAAATAAAGATACCGATGCCGCGTTTGTTTTTGAAGATGCGCGTAACAATGTTTTGAAAGATAATCCGAAGATTAAGTCACAAGTTATTCCAATTTATTACACGCGTCCGGTTCCTAATGACACGATTTCGGTTGTACCAAGTATGTCCAAGTCTTTTCGTGAAAAATTGGCTAACGCTTTCATAGAAATTGGTAAGTCTAAGGAAGGTAGAAAAGTGATTGAGAGCGTTTATGATCAAGAGGGCTACATTCGAGCTAAGGATAGCGACTATAATATAGTTCGTAAGTACCAAAAAATTGCCGAAGAAGTCAAAAATTAGTTAGGTTGTATGCAATATTATAGTAACTGACAAAGCTAGTTTGGTGAAAATCAGGCTAGTTTTTTGTTTGTAAACTAATTTCGTGTAAGACAAATGTAAGATAAACTAGTGGTATATTTTTGTAAATATTCGTTTTTACCTATTAAAAAGTTTGAAAATGCATTATATTTTTACTTAAGGTAAACAAAATTAAATAAATGTAGTAACCACTACTAGTCTTCTTATGTTTATCAAACATGTTCAAACATTGACAAACAAAATAGAACAATTATACTAAAAGATGAACTAAGTTAGTTGCTTAATCTAGTTTAAAAAGTAGGTAACCATGTTAAAAAGTGAAAGATTAAAGACGATTTTACAGATAGTAAACACGCAAAAGTTTGTAACAGTCGATGAATTGGCTCAAGCACTCAAGGTGTCTGATATGACAATCAGGCGGGATTTAAATGAATTGCATAAGTCCAACAAGATTATGCGTATTCACGGTGGCGCGCAGCTTTTGTCAGACCAAAGCCGTATTGAAAAAAGTTACAAACAAAAAAGAGAGATTCATAGTAAGGAAAAGATTGAAGTTGCCAAGCGCGCCTGCAATCTAATTCATGAAAATGATTCAATATATGTTGGTCCGGGCACTACTTTAGAATTAATGGTTGCTAACCTTAAAGTTAAGCATCTCAGGATAGTGACTAATTCACTGCCAGTTTTTGAAGTAGCTAAAAACAGTCCTAATAATTATGATCTGATCATGATTGGCGGTTCTTATCGGAGAATCAGTGGTGCTTTTTTAGGAGCTCTTGCTAATAGTGAACTTGCAACAATGTCTTTTTCAGTCGGCTTTGTAGGTGTTAATGGCATTAAAGATACTTCTATGACAACAGCTAACTTAGAAGAGGGTCAAACCGAAGGAATCGGATTGGATCATTCACAAATTAAATTGATAGTGGCTGATTATTCTAAATTGGATCACAGCGATTTTCATCAATTTTATGACTTGCGCAATGTTGATGGTTTGATTACTAATCGTGGTATCGATCCTGAATTGGAAAAACATTATAGTCAATTTACAACTATTTATAAGTAGTTGTTTTGAGAGGAGTTTTAGCTATGAAAGTTGTTATTGGTAGCGATCAAGCTGGCTTTGACTTAAAGGAAAAAGTCAAGCAGTACTTGGAGGATCACAATTATGAGGTCTTGGACGTTACACCAAAAGCAGCAGCAGATTTTGTTGAATCTAGCTTGCTTGTTACACGTGAAGTGCTGAATAACGGTATTAAAAAAGCCATCATGTTTGATGAATATGGTGTAGGATCAGCAATGGCCTCTAACAAGGTCAAAGGGATGGTCACTGCAAATGTAAACGAGGAAAGAACTGCTCACATGACAGCAATGCACAATGGTGCTAAGGCGATCGCTTTGGGTAGTGGTATTGTTGGTGAAAAGTTAGCTTATTCGATTGTGCAGCACTATCTTGATACTGACTATGCTGGCGGACGGCATCAAATTCGACTAAATATGTTAGAAGAAATGATCTAAAGGAGGGCTAGAAATGTTAGATAATGATCGACCACAACCAGAATTTGTTGATCCTAAAATTGATAAGCATATGGTGATTGCCTTGGGTAATGACCATATTGTGACTGCCGTAAAAATGGCAATTTCTGATCATCTTAAGGATGAAGGCTATCGTGTAATTGATGAGGGTACACATGACAACACACGAACCCACTATCCAATGTATGGTAAGCGTGTGGCAGAGGATGTTGCTGATGGTCGCGCTGATCTTGGCATCGTTCTTTGCGGAACGGGCATCGGTATTTCAACGGCTGCTGATAAAAATGAGGACATTCGAGCAGCGATGGTTGGCGACGCTACCCAAGCTGAATATGCCCGCCGTGAATTAAATGCAAATGTTATTGGCTTCGGCGGTATTGTGCTTGGACGTGATTTCATTTTTGATATTGTAGATTCATTTTTGAACGCTAAGTATGTCCCAACTGACGATAACCGCAAATTAATTACCAAAATTGATGGTATTGCAAAGCCAAATCCTGATCAAAAGGATAATGTTCACTTCTTTGATGAAGAAAATAAGAAGTGGGCCGAAGGCGTATACCACGACTAATAAAAGTAAATAAAAAACAAAATTTAATCGCACACAAAAGTCCATGGTCAAACAGAATCATGGGCTTTTTTAATTAAAGCGGTAAAGTTAAGTAAACCACTAACTCATGAAGTTTTTGACATTCTTATTTACTGAAATTTGTAAAATTTGTTGCAATTTTGAATCCGATTACATATAATAGCAATAGACAAGCAAACAAAATAAAACATTTTCAAACAAAAACGAAAGTGCTTGCCTAGTATGGAAAAGGAGTCTGAGCTGTGAAAGTAGATAGCTTGTTTTCACCAAAAGCTGTATTTGTCAGCGATGCGATTGATTCAACCGCGGTTTTAAAGGAAGTTTCAGAGAATTTGCTGCAACAAGATCTTGTTAAGGCTGATTTCTTTACTGAAATCGCCAAACGAGAGGCCGATTACCCGACTGGAATTGACACGTCACCGATTGCAAAAGAACTGCCTAATATTGCAGTACCGCACACTGAAGGAGAATTTGTTAATACGCGTTTAGTAATTCCGGTTGCCTTGAAGTCGACGGTTGGATTTAAAAATATGATTGCGCCTGATCAAGAATTACCAGTGAAATTCTTATTTATGATTTTAAATAATGATCCGGAAGGACAGGCAAATATCTTGGCACAAATCATGGACTTTCTTCGACTTACGTCTGTTTCAAAACTACAAGAGTTATTCAGTCTTACTGACCCTGATAAAATTTATCAGTTTTTAAGTGAGTATTTTAAGCAATAGGGGGTATTTTTATGAGTAGAGAAGTTAAATTTATTGCTGCATGTGGGGCAGGGGTTAACTCATCGCACCAAATTAAAGATGCAGTTGAGGAAGAAATGAAAAAGCGTGGCTATAACGTTAAGGTTGATGCTTACATGGTTAAAGATGTCAATGAGGAATTATTGTCACACTATGATGGCTACCTAACAATCGCCAAGACTGATCTTTCATTTACACCGAAGATTCCGCTGATTGATGCCGGTGCTATTTTGTACCGGATACCAACAATGGCCAAACCGGTTTATGACAATGTAGAAAAAGTAGTTAAGGAAATTAATGCAAAATAGTTTTATTTGAAAGGAACTAATAATGAACGGAATAATTAATTTCGCTAATTCACTTTTTAAACCACTGATTGATATGGGTGCAGCCACGATAATGCTAATCGTGTTAACACTTATTGCTTTACTCTTTCGGGTTAAATTTTCTAAAGCGCTCGAAGGTGGTATGAAATTAGCGATTGCGATTACGGCGATCGGTAATATTATGAATATGCTAACTACGGCATTTCAAAAGCCAATGATGCAGTTTGTTAAGCACACTGGAATTCATATGGATATGCAGGATATGGGTTGGGCACCATTAGCAACAATTACTTGGGGTTCGCCTTATACCCTTTTTTACCTCTTAGTATTAATCATTTTGAACGTTGTTTTACTAGTAATGAACAAAACCAACACTTTGGACGTTGATATTTTTGACGTTTGGCATTTAGCCTTTATCGGCTTATTCTGTGTTTATGTCGGAGCACCATTATGGCTTTCGACTCTACTGGTTATCTTTATTGGAACAATGAAGATCATCAACTCTGATTTGATGAAACCAACTTTCAATGACTTACTTGATGCGCCTGAAGGTAACCCAATGACGACCACGCACATGAATTACATGATGAACCCTATTATCATGGTCTTTAACAAGTTCTTTGATAAGTGTCTTCCGTGGCTTGATAAATTCGACTTTGACTCAACTAAGTTGAATGAAAAAATTGGCTTTTGGGGCAGCAGATTTGCCATTGGTGTTTACCTTGGTGTCTTTGTTTCCTTACTTGCAGGCAACAACTTTGCCACTGAACAGGGATGGAAAGATATGTTTACGCTATCCTTTGTTGGTGGTTCATGTATTGAACTCTTCTCCGTTATTGGCTCATGGTTTATTGCTTCGGTTGAGCCGCTATCACAAGGAATTGCAGACTTCGCTACCAAGAAATTTTCCGGTAGGTCATTTAACATTGGTCTTGACTGGCCATTTCTTGCTGGTCGGTCTGAAATTTGGGCAGCTGCCAATGTCTTGGCACCAATTATGATGCTTGAAGCAATGGTTTTGCCAGGTAACAGATTAATGCCACTCGGTGGTATTATTGCTATGGGAGTTACGCCAGCTTTGTTAGTTGTTACTCGCGGTAAAATCATTCGGATGATTATTATCGGTACGGTTGAACTACCAATCTTCCTTTGGGCAGGCACAATGGTTGGTCCATTTGTAACCAACATGGCTCACTCAGTTGGTGCAGCAATTCCGGCCCACACATTGGTTTCTGATACCACGATGGAAGGCCCAGTTGAAAAATTCTTGGCTTATCTAGTTGGTAATGCATGGAAGCAACACGGTATGTTTATTGTTTATGCAATTGCCGCTTTGGCAGTTTATCTTCTATTATTCTGGTGGTATGCACGTGAAATGAAGAAGAGGAATGTAGAATATGCCGCAGCTAAAAAGCATAGTTAATTACAATGATTCTGGTAAGGATGATTTGAATGAAAAAAGAAAAGGTTACACCAAAAGAAGTAGCTAGACGTAATGGTCTTTTTATGTGGACTGTGTTTGTAATCGTGATTAATCTTGTGCAAGTACTTTTCAAAAATTGGTTAACCAGTTTAGTTGCAATGGTGGGAACAATTTATGCATTGTATCGGGTAGTAGTTTATAATAACCCAAAAAATCGCCTCAGCCAAAAGTATTACGATTGGCGCGGTAATAAAATAAATAAATAAAATCATAACGAAAGTCAGTAAGGTGAACAATCTTACTGGTCTTTTTTATGACTAAAATGTTGCGAATGCTGTTAAAAGTGAGTGCATTTCAAATAAGTACTGATGAAAAGATAAAATAAGCTAAAATTAGATTGCAATTAACCGCTTTCTTTGCTACACTCAAATCATAAGTGGTATCAACCAGTTAGAAAGGAAGAAAGACAATGCAAAAACCGCTTTATCAGCGGGTGATTACTGATTTAGAAAAACAAATCAAAAAGATGAAGCCAAATGCCCGCTTACCAAGTGAGCGTCAACTTTTAATTAAATACGGTATTAGTCGTAATACTATTAGATTAGCGTTGCAAAATCTAGAAGAGCGCGGATTAATTTATCGTCTTCATGGCAAAGGAACTTTTGTTGCGAGTGTCGTTCTTGATCAACCTAATATCGGCGGGATGTATTCTTTTTCTGAGGAATTGAAACGGGCTGGTCAAAAAGCCTCGACTCAGAATCGAAGTTTAGAATTAGTTACTCCGAATCAGCATATCATCGAACAACTGAATTTAACCGAAGATGAACAAGTTTATGAGTTGGTACGCATACGTTTAGCCAATAACCAGCCACGGATTTTTAGTAAAAGCTACTTACCAGCCAGGCTTTTTCCAGATCTTAAGATTACTGACCTGCAAGATCAGCAGCTGTACGGCGTTTTCAAACAAAAGTACAACCAAATTGGTGTAATGGCGTTTGAGGACGTGCAGGCTGTTAGTTTAAGCAAGCAAGAGGGTCAGTATTTAGATGAAAAAGCTGGTTTACCGTGTTTGAAAATTTTCCGTAAAACTATCAATGAAAAAAATATTCCGATCGAGTTTACGATATCACTAGCCCGCGGTGACAAGTTTATTTATCGTTCGCGCCAATACAATAAGTTATTTTGATTTTTAATAGAAGGGGAAAATAAATGTTTACTAAAACAGATGCAGAATTAGAACAAATGAATGCTAAAATCACGGCTCGTGAAATTGAGCAACAACCTAAATTATGGCTGGAAACATGGGAAATATACCAGGATAAAAAAGATGAAATCTCGGCTTTTTTAGCCAAAATTAACCAACAATGGAGTAAGGTACGGGTTATTTTCACTGGCGCTGGAACTAGTGCCTATGTTGGCAATACCGTGATGCCATACTTGCAAAAGCACGGCGATCGCAGCAAGTATAACTTCGAAGCTATCGATACCACTAAAATTGTATCTACGCCAGAAGATTACCTTGAACCAGAAACACCAACGATTTTAGTTTCGTTTGCACGCAGTGGTAATTCGCCTGAATCGGTGGCAACGGTTGAATTAGCCAAAAAAATGGTCAAGCACTTGTATCAAATTGCCATTACCTGTGCGCCTGCTGGCCAGTTAGCCCAAGACCTGATTGGTGATCCATGCGGACTAGTATTGCTAATGCCGGAAAAATCGCTCGACCAAGGCTTTGCGATGACCGGCTCATTTACGTGTATGAGTCTTGCAACCCTGCTCGTTTTTGACCAAATGGCTGATAAGCAAAAGGGTAAGATAATTGAACAGATTGCCCAAATGGGCGAAAGTGTCATTGAACGGGAAAGTGAAATACAAACGATCGTTGATACTAATTTTAACCGTATCACTTATATCGGAAGTGGTAGTCTTGGTGGCCTTGCCGAAGAAGCACGGCTGAAAATTTTGGAATTATCTGCTGGTAAAGTAGCTGCCCTCTTTGACACGTCAATGGGGCTTCGTCATGGTCCAAAGTCATTTTTGGACAAAAAGACAATTGTTTTTGATTTTGTCTCAAATAATTCTTATACCAGACAATACGACTTGGATATCTTAAATGAGATCAAAGATGATCAAATTGTGCCGCTTGTCATGGCAGTTGGTCAAGAAAAAGAGGGCCAAAACTTTGACGGACAATCATTCACTTTTGCTGAAAAAAATTTGCTACCCAATGCCTATTTGGCCTTGCCAGATATAATGTTTGGTCAGACGCTAGCACTGTTGACCTCAATTAAAGTGGGTAATAAGCCAGATACGCCATCGCCAACTGGCACAGTTAACCGAGTCGTTAAAGGGGTGACAATCCACCAATTTTAAAAGGCACTTCAATGAGTGATTGTAAGAATTTTTTAACCAGTAAAATGTTAAGACTTTAATTATTATAAATTATTTGTTGACAGAAACTGGTTGGTACCTTATTATGTAATTGTGGAAGCGCTTTATAATAATGTGAGGGTTTACTTAGTATAGATGGAGGTATATATGAATATTGTGGGTGCAAGAGTTGATGAGCGCTTGGTTCATGGTCAAGTAGCCAATCTTTGGACTCCTAAGTTGCAGGTAGAACGAATTATCGTTCTTGATGAAGCGGCGGCAAAGGATGACATTCAAAAAAGTGGTTTAAGAATGGCGACGCCAATGACAACTAGATTAAGCGTTTTACCAACTGAGGTTGCGGCGGATCATTTAAATAAGGATCGTTATGGTAATCAGCGAATTTTCATTGTTGCAAAAAAGCCACAAAAATTTCTCAATCTTCTTAACTTAGGTGTTAATCTTGAAACGATTAATGTTGGGAATATGTCTAAAAAAGAGGACACTACTGAGTTAACCAAACAGGTTAATATCAGTTCAAATGATGTTGAAATTTTTAAACAAATTGCCGCTAAAGGAGTAAATTTAATAGCTCAAGTTAATCCAAGCGTTGATGCGCATGATTTAATGAAACTGATTGATGAAAAAATGAAGTAGGAGGAAGAAAATGGTTTGGTGGCAAATATTACTGCTTACAATATACGCAGGTTTAGAAATTCTTGACGAGTTGCAGATTTATTCATCATTGAACACTCCTGTTGGTGCAGGTTTGATTGCAGGAATAATTATGGGCGATTTACAAACTGGATTAATCATTGGAGCATCAATGCAGTTAATGGTTTTAGGAGTAGGTACTTTTGGTGGTGCTTCAAAGATAGATGCAACAACAGGAACAGTTTTAGCGACTGCATTTTCAACTAGCGTTAAGGGCATGAGCCCCCAAACGGCTATTTCATCAATTGCAGTACCAGTTGCAGCAATTATGGTTGAGTTGGATGTTTTGGCAAGATTTGCTAATACATATTTTGCGCATAGAATTGACCATTTGATCGACCAGGATAAAATAAATTATAGTGCGGTTGAAAGAAATGTTTTATACGGTGCAATCCCATGGTCATTATCTCGTGCAGTACCAGTATTCATTGCCTTGGCGTTTGGACGTGGTTTAGTTCAAACAATTGCTAATGCACTAAATGGTGATTTAATGTGGTTAGGTACTGGGTTAACTGTTGCAGGTGCCACACTTCCAGCAGTTGGATTTGCGATATTGCTACGCTATCTTCCAGTTAAAAAGCATATTGCTTATTTAATACTAGGATTTACCATTACGACTTTGTTCTCTGTTATTTTCTCTAACATTCAAGCTTTAGGTGCTGGAGTTGCTGCTGCAAATAAATCATTCACTGCCACTTTCAATGGACTTCCAATGTTAGCAATAGCCATGATAGGATTAGCTTTAGCAATTCTGCACTATAAGAGTATTCCAATTAATAAAGCGGCTGCTAAGAATGTCGTGGCCTCAAGTGATAATGCAAGCTCAAAAATTGATGATAATAAAGGAGAGATCACTGATGACGAACTCTAAACCAAAGTATCAGTTAACGGATAAAGATTTTAAGCAAATTAACCGTAGGTCATTATTCGGTTTTCAGCTGGGGTGGAATTATGAAAGAATGCAAAATAGTGGTTATTTGTACACAATTTTACCGCAGCTAAGAAAAATTTATGGTGATGATAGTCCAGAATTGAAAGAAATGATGAAAACTCATATGCAGTTCTTCAATACCTCTAACTTTTTTAATACAATTGTCACTGGTATTGATTTGGCTGTAGAAGAGAATGAAGGAATTGAGGGTAAGGATACAGTTACAAGTTTGAAAGTTGGATTGATGGGTCCGTTTGCTGCTATTGGGGACTCGATCTTTGCTTCCCTTGTTCCAACTATCTTTGGTGCTTTGGCAGCTTCAATGGCTGCGCAAGGCAATCCCATCGGTGTTGTTATCTGGGTAATTGCCAGTTTATTAATCTGTGTTTTCCGGTGGAAACAGCTACATTTTGCTTATGATAAGGGAGTATCCCTCGTTACTGATATGCGTGATAGTTTAAATGCTTTAACTGATTCTGCTACCGTATTGGGAGTATTTATGGTCGGTGCGCTAGTGGCTACAATGGTTAATATCAAGTTTGCTTGGGTGCCACAAATAGGCAAGGTTACCATGAATGTTCAAAATAATCTTGATATGATTATTCCGAAACTTTTGCCAGCGGCTGTGGTAGCCTTTGTATATTGGCTGCTTGGAAAGAAAGGGATGACTTCAACTAAGGCAATTTTAATTGTATTAGTACTTTGTGTCATTTTAGGCGGTATTGGTGTTATTGCAAAAATTTAATTATTAAGGAAAAAGAATATAAATGGCAAAAAATGAATTGATTTTAATTAGTCATGGAAACATGGCCGAGGGAGTAAAAGCTAGTGCTGAGTTAATTATGGGCGAACAAGAACATGTTCACGCTGTATGTTTACTTCCATCAGAAGGACCAGATGATTTTAAGCAAAAATTTGAAAAGGAAATTGCTGGTGTCAATCCAGAAAATATTACGGTATTTGCTGATTTAATGGGTGGTACACCAGCTAATGTGATTAGCCAGCTGATTATGGCTGGTGAACAGTTTCATTTGATTGCAGGAATGAATTTACCCCTAGTTATTGAATGGCTGGATAGCCAAATGAACGGTATGGATTCTGATTATATTACGGCTGGAAAAGCTGGTATGGTCGACATTTCCAAAATGTTAGCAAAAATGAAAAAATAAAAACTTAAATAAAAATAAAACCTGATTTGAAAAGAAAATCAGGTTTTATTTTTACACAAATTAGAACAATAATTGAATTGTTTCGAGTGGATTAAGTTTGGTGGAAATAGTAGCAATATTATTTTCGACTTTAATTGATAACATTTTACAAATAAAGGATTTTCCTTTTCGTTTAATAACGGTTACCTTATCTTCAGATAAAGGATGAGACAAGTGCCATCTAATTTCTTTGTAACTGTCTAAAGTAAAGTTAGCTAACCACGCAATTTTACCATCATCTTGAATATTTAATTTAACATTGGGCATATCAATTAAATAATCAACGGAATGAATCTGATTAATCATTTGCTGCAAAAGTTCTTGCTTATAAGTAGTATATTGAGATTCCCAACCGTATTTAGGATCTTGATCCATCGGTAAAATGATTGTTCTCTTGTTAACTATAGTCATAAAATTACCCAGTTTTTCTCCTACTGAATTGTATGCATTAGAGCAGATTTCAACAGGAGAGTTTTTTTCATAGTCAAGTTTTAAGTAATTACCAGTATGTTGAAGCATCGTGATTCGTGGATTGGCAACATTATTAATTCGATATCCGTCTGCTTGTTCGTATGATTGATAAGCTGTTCTACATTTGTGCCATCTTGCTTTTTTAATATGTAATAAACTATTTAAGCCTCGATCTAAAAGTACTTGTACGCTTTCGCCATCAAGTAAAACAAAGTTATTGCGTAATAGATCAATAATTTTTTCATTAGAAAAGTTACGCAGCAGTTGTCCAGATATAGCAATAGTTTCATTATTTAGTTGACTTTCCGAATTAACGGTAGTGATTGTTGTGGCGAAACCAAAAGATCCAAGCAAACTGGCCCAGTTTTTTTCATGGGGCAAAAGCTCAGTGATGTCTTTACCTGTTGGGGTTTGAAGACTGTAACTAGAATCTTGATCGACTAATACCTTAATGCCGCGTAAATGGTTTATGGACAAGCGGTTATTTGAAAGCTCAGTTATAAACGGCTTGATTTCAGATAGCATTTCAGCATAATGCCAAGAGTCGTTAATACCATTGCCCATCATATCAAATAGGTTGAGCAAAATACCTTTGCTACCCACTAAAATAGATGTGATAATCTGAAACTTTGTAAAAGATAGTGATTTGACTAGTGGTGAGTACATATAGTTTTCTAGTTCAGGATAAAGGTCAGTTTCTTCTCCTAAAAAAGCCGCAGTAATTCGAGTATATGCTTCAAAATCACGCCCATATTTTAATGGTGCTACTTCGTTATAAGCTGGCAGATGAGGACGAGCAATTGGAGTATGTCCTGAGCCAGCTTGTGTAATAAACAATTTTTGCCAATCACGTCCTTCAAGCGCGTGCCAGTCAGGATAGGAAGTCATTTGAGCCAAATCGGTTTCTGGACTAACTCTATGCACTGCCTGTTCAATTAAATGCTCATTTTCAATCATTTCTTGGCGAGCTTGGTCAAGATAAACTTGTCGCTCTTTGGTAACTTTTCCTGGTTGGAGAAGTTTTTTAACGAAATCTGTGCGTGATTCTGTAAAACCTAATCTTTGTTTGTATAACTTCATATGGTATGGACAAAAGCACATCAAACCGAGTGGTGAGTGATTGTAATGACGAAAATCGTCTTCAAGCCAAAGACGATGGGGATGGATACTGGCATATTGAGCGTAAATTTTACAAATATATTTGCGCCAATGGGGGTCAGCAGGACAAGCCATATCTTTTGCTTTATTACCATTAAGATCAACAAAAGTCTTGAATCCAATTGTTGGATTGACCTGATAACCTCTATCTGAATGCATAATTGTAGTCCAAGGATTTAAACTAGTTGTGACGCCTAATCTCGTTAACTCTTTTTGCATAGGTTTAATTGCATCAAGCCATACTTGAGTCTCATTTGTAGTTAGGTGACTATGGTTCAACTCTTCTCCATTAATAAAAAACGCAACATCATCAATTTTTGCTTTTTTAACAAAATTTAGTAACTTTTGCCTCTTTTCTGATGTATTTGTTTGTGGATCCAACATGTATCTTAGCGTATAGGTAAATGTCATAAGAAACACCTCAATCTTGTTTGTGTTAACTTTTTATTAGTTAAATTCTAACACAAAATAAATATTCAAGTCTTGTAAATTTTAGGAATAAAAATGTTGAAATTCAAATAGATTAGATACAGTATTGAGTAAAGTTTTTCTAAAATAATAAATCATCTGTAAAGCTTTACACAAAGATTGGTACCGCTTTTAAAGCTAGCAATTTGAGTATATAATAATTGTGTGCGATTAAAAAATTATCAAAGGAGATATATAATGAGAACAATTACTTCTACTGTTGCTAAGCATATGGCTAATTTATCAACTAAAGATGGTGTAATTAGTGCCTTAGCTATTGATCAACGGGGATCACTAAAAAAAATGTTGGCTGCTGCGGCTAATAAGCCAGCAGATGAAACAACAATCGTTGATTTTAAAAAGGCAGTTTCAAGTGAACTAACGCCTTATGCTTCTTCAATATTGACAGATCCTGAGTATGGTCTTCCGGCTACTAAAGTTAGAGATAAGAATTGTGGATTGCTTTTATCATATGAAAAGACTGGATATGACACTACTGAACCTGGTAGAATGCCAGATTTAATTGCCAACCAGTCAGGGCTGCGCATAAAAAATGAAGACGGTGATGCTATAAAGTTCTTGGTTTACTACGATCCTGATGAGGGTGCGGAAATTAATGACAAGAAGAAAGCATTCGTTGAAAGAGTTGGTGCAGAAGCCAAGGCCAACGAATTGCCATTATTTTTGGAATTATTAACTTATGATTCCAAGATTACTGATGCTAAGAGTGAAGATTTTGCTAAAGTTAAGGCTGCTAAAGTTATTGCAACCATGCAAGAATTCTCAAAACCTCAATATAATGTGACGGTTTTAAAGGTGGAAATTCCCTTTAATCTTAAGTATGTTGAAGGCTTTAATGGCAATAACAACGTTATTTATACTCAAGATGAAGCTAAAAAATTATTGAAAAAACAATCCGAAGCAACCGATCTACCTTATATCTTTTTATCAGCTGGTGTAACAAGCGAGGAATTTATTGCTGAGATTAAAATGGCTGAGGATGTGGGGGCAAAATTTAATGGTGTTCTTTGTGGCCGAGCTACATGGAAACCAGCAATTACACCATTTGCAGGCGAAAGTGAAGAAGCAGGGCGCAAATGGCTTGCAACTAAAGGCAAAGAAAATATCGAAAATTTAAACAAAGCACTCAAAGGAGCAAAGTCTTGGCATGATAAGTTAGAAGTTGAATAATGTTATAAAAGCTTCTAGTTAAGAACAGATATTTTGAAATTTACTATATAAATTACTAGCACGAAGTTATTTAAATAGCTTCGTGTTTTTTTATTTGTTTTTATAAAAGTCAGTTCTAACAGAATAAGCGTCACTAAAAATACGTGTCATAATTTGCAAAGGTAAACGTGAACGCACCTCATATTCAGGAAAGTAATTTGTTTTTGATATATATCCGATAAATGACAGGGTGGAATAAGACATGATACTTCCAGCTGGATTGGTAGTAAAAGTTAAAATTGGTATTTCATTTTTATTCAAAATGGCTGCTGCCGCAACTAACTCTTCGGTTTCGCCATTTAGGGTAATAAAAATGGCAAGTGCATTAGGCTTAATTTTACTAGCCATAGTTTTAATAATATTTGGGTCAGAATGAAATTCACAATATTTCCCAGTTAACTGCAACTTAACCATTAATTCATTGGCAATTGATTCTGAGAGACCGCGAGCAAAAATAAAGACAATTTTTGCTTGTTTAGTCAATGAAATACTGTCTTCAATTGTGCTATAGCTGAGATTATGGAGAGTATTGTTCATCTCAATTTCGTTTTTAGTAATAACATGACGGATTTTATCGTCAGCGTCATTTAAGACGCTAAAGGCAGAGTTTGATTTACTCTTTAGTTTCAAA
The DNA here is from genome assembly GCF_057063645.1 of Lactobacillus sp. X-49. Lineage (NCBI taxonomy): Bacteria > Bacillati > Bacillota > Bacilli > Lactobacillales > Lactobacillaceae > Lactobacillus > Lactobacillus sp. X-49. The sequence continues at coordinate 36,991 of NZ_JBXSQM010000008.1, read as the reverse complement.
GATTCACGGTAAGAAGTATAACCGCTATAACCCATTTTTTGCATTGTGCGTACGATTGTAGCAGTAGATACATTTGCGAATTGACTTAATTTAACTATTGACATTTTTGCAATTTGTTCAGGATTATTTTCGACAATATTCCATAAGTGAAGTTCAGCAGAACTGAGTTCTTTAGTTGGCATTGATTTACCTCATTTGTAAAACTTTTTCTGTTTATTATAGTAAACGCTATCATTTAAGAAAATCGTTACACTAAATTATCTTTATAATAAAGCAAAAGGCAAGAAAAAGGAGAAGAGAGCTTTGATTTATACAGTAACTTTAAATCCTGCAATTGATTTAGTAATTGTGACAAGGAAGTTAAAACCTCAAGTTGTTAATCGAACAGAAAAATTCGAGTTACAACCTAATGGTAAAGGAGTTAATGTTTCATTTGTTTTAAAAAAGTTGGGTATCACTAGTGTTGCTACTGGTATTGGCGGTGGTTTTACATTGGATTATATCGTTTCTGGATTAAAAGAAAAAGGTATACAAACTAATTTTTTTAAAGTTAAGGAACCAACTAGAGTTAATGTTTTTACAAATGTCATTGACGAAAATACTGAATATAAAGAGGTAAATCCAGGACCTGTAATTAATCAAACCGTTCAGAATAAATTTTTGCAGTATCTAACCACTAATTTAGTAACTAATGATATTGTAGTGATTTCTGGAAGTTTTTCCAAGGGAATTAAACCCAATATTTTGGTTAAGATTGCTAAAATTGCTAAGAATAAGAGAGCTAAGTTGGTTATTGATAGTAGTTACCCGGCAATTCTTGATACTTTGCAATTTCAGCCATTTTTGCTAAAACCGAATGATGCAGAATTAGCAAAACTTTTTAACTGCAAAGAAAAATTAACTAAAAAGAAGATCGTAGAATTGTCACAAAAATTATTGGCGGGTGGTTGCAAAAATGTTTTGGTTTCTTTAGGGGCGCAAGGAGCAGCATTGATTAATAATAATCGTATTTTATTTGCCAATGCGCCCAAAATCAAAGTAGTCAATTCGGCTTGTGCAGGCGATACAATGCTGGGAACTTTTATTGCTCTATTAGAAAAAAACAAACCAGTTGAAGAAGCTTTAAAGATGGCGGTGGCGGCAGGTAGCGACACTGCAAGCAGAATTGGCTTAACTGAGTTTGATTTAGATGAATTATTACCACAGATTTCAGTAAAAGAAGGGATGAATTAATATGACAAAATATGATTTGGTAGGTGCAACAGGTTGTGCTACTGGTGTTGCGCATACTTTTATGGCCGAAGAGGCCTTGGAAAAGGCCGCAAAAAAGCTTGGCTATACGATCAAAATTGAAACTCATGGACAAACTGGGGTTGAAAATCATTTGACAGCTCAAGAAATAAGAGAAGCTAAAGCTATAATTGTTGCGTCCGATATAGATGTTGATACTGATCGTTTTGCAGGTAAAAAGTTAGTTGTGGTTCCTGTGGCTCATGGATTAAAGGAACCCGAAAAGTTGATCAATCGTGCATTGAATGCTCCTATTTATAAAGAAGGTCAAAATTCGAGTAATTCTGATATGATTAGTGAAAATAACCAAAGTGTAGGAAATAAATTGTATACATCACTAATGAATGGTGTATCGCATATGTTGCCATTTGTTGTTGCAGGCGGTGTTTTGATCGCAATTTCCTTCTTCTGGGGAATTAATTCGGCTGATCCTAAGAGTAGTGAATACAATCAATTTGCGGCCATGTTAAACACGGTCGGTAGTACGACCATGAATTTGATGGCCCCAGTCTTAGGAGCGTATATTGCAGAAGCATTGGCTCAACGAACAGGTTTTGTTGTCGGATTAGCTGCTGGTTTTATTACATTTAATGGTGGTGGTGGATTTCTGGGCGCCATTGTTGGTGGATATTTAGCAACAATTGTGGTTTGGGGATTACAAAAATTATTTAAACCATTACCAGATGATAAATTTCGCGGCTTAAAATCAATTTTTCTATTTCCAGTTCTAGGAGTTTTAATCACTGGTTCTATCATGTATTTATTAAATACACCGATTAAAGCGATTAATGTAGGTATGATGACATGGCTCAAGGGTTTTGAAAACACTAATCCGATTTTACTTGGAATCATTGTCGGAATAATGTGCGCATCTGATTTTGGTGGACCAATTAATAAAGCTGCCTATGTAACGGGAACTGTTTTACTTGCACAAGGTAATTATTACTTCATGGCTGGTGTTTCTGCTGCATGTATTGCCCCACCACTAGCCACAGGATTTGCTGTTTTAATGAATCCTAAGCATTATTCTAAGAGTGAAAAAGCTGCTGGTTATGTTAATTTCCTACTTGGTTCAACCCATATTACGGAAGGAGCTATTCCATTTGCTGCTAAACATCCTTTATGGAATATTCCCGCATTTATGATTGGTTCAGCTGTAGCTTCTGTTCTTACCTATATTTCCAGGATAAGTGTGCCTGCACCTCACGGCGGTTTTATCGTTTTACCATTAGTTAATAAACCACTTTTGTGGGTTTTGTGGATTGTAATAGGTTCAATTATTTCCGGTGCTTTATTGGCATTGATTGCTTCTCGTTTTGCCAAAAAGGATGCAATATCCACTGAAAATGTTGTGATACCTACTTCTTCCAAAATAAAAAATGAAACAACAGCAACAAATGAGAAAACATTTGATCCGAGTGATATCTTAGAAATAAGAAATATTAAAACAGATGTTGATATATCAAATCGTGATGAGGCTTTAAAATATTTAGCTAATTTTGCAGTTAACAATAATTTAGCTAATGATAGTGAAAAAGTTTATGCTAGTTATGCTAACCGTGAACAAGAAGGTTCGACGGGTATGACAGATGGTTTTGCAATTCCGCACGCTCAATCAGCTGCAATTGAAAAATCAGCAATGCTAATTCTTAAATTAAAGCATCCAATAGACTGGCAATCATTGGATGGGCATAAAATTGATACGGTAATTTCATTTTTAATTCCACAAGTTGACAGTAATGAGCACCTAAAATATTTATCAAATACGGCCAAATTACTAACTCATAAAGATTTTATTACTAAGCTAAAGGCTGCTAATACGTCTCAAGATATTTTTAACTTGTTTAAAAATACTAAATTTTAATTGATCACATGCTAAAAAGCGGTTAAAGGTTTAATTTTCCTTTAGCCGCTTTTCCATATTTTTTATTTCAGTGTGTTTACAATAAAAAATAAGTGCTCTCATGTTAAACAATAAAATTTTGAGAAACTCTTACTCTTCTATTTTTTTAGCATTATCCAGTGCCTTCATAATTGAAAGATTCTTAGTATGACAATCTTTGATCATTTGCCAGTCTTTTTCATCCAACTTAACGAGATATTTACTCATTATTCTCCCTCCTTCAGTAAAACTTTTAGCTTAACTATAGCACTTTAAATAAAAAACAACGATAGTTTTGTAAAGGTATTTTTCAATTGTGTTGCAAAAATAGTTACCTTCATACTAAATTGCTTAATGCAAATACGAGTCTTTAGACTAAGCAATTGTATCTCAAATCATTGTTCTTGTGCGTTTTTGCTTAAAAATATGCTTATAAATTAAATGTTACAAATGTGACAAGAATTTTTAACAGAGTAATCTTTTCTTAAAGCGGGAGTGATAGTTCTGTTATTGTTCTGCAATTAAAACACTGTAATATATAGACAATCAAATTGATAAGTAGATTTCTGTTTTTCAATTTGATGGGAATAGTATAGATATGAAACTTTATAAGGAGAGAAATTTTTTGAAGGTAAAATCGATCTTAGTTAAATCAGCAGCAGTAGCAGCATTATCCGCTTCAGGCGTTGCTGTGATGAACAGTGCAAAAACAAACACAGTTCACGCAGCTATCGTTGAAAATGATGCAGCAGTTGTAACTGTAAATTATGTCGAGGGAAATCAAATTCGTGTATGGAACAGTTATGAGCAACCTGAAGCTACTGGACAAGTTTTACCAAGTAATTCTTCTTGGAAAGTCATTAAAACGGCTTATGATCAGTATGGTCATAAGTGGTATGACTTGGGCAAGAACCAATGGGTAAAGGCAAAGTATGTTAACCAAGGATATTACCCAGCACAAACTCAAACGCAATCTCAAGAAGTAGTTGCGAGTGACAATGCAAATAATAGTGTTAACTATACCGCAGTTGCATCTGATTCAGAATCCAGTGCTAAAGCTTGGATTGCTAACCGCGAATCTAGTGGCTCATACAGTGCACAAAATGGCCAATACATCGGTAAGTATCAATTATCATCATCTTACTTAAATGGAGATTATTCCGCAGCTAATCAAGAACGTGTAGCTGATAATTACGTGGCAAGTCGCTATGGCTCATGGGTAGCAGCTAAACAATTTTGGCAAGCTAATGGCTGGTATTAATCATATTTCCATTTCGTTTTAAATAAATAATATATAAGTAGGCACTAGTCGCTAAAACTGGTGCCTTTTTTGTAAAAATAATTATATTTTAAAATGCGTAAATTAATTGCTATTAATAGTAATTAAGTTTTAAAATTGTCTATAAAGTTATAAACGTCAATTAACTGAAAGATATTCTTGGGGAAGATAAATGAATAAAAGCAAAATAATGCTTGTAATAACTAATGTTTTCTTATGTATGACTATTTTGCAAATCATGGTGAATCAAGCACAACAGGTACATGCTGCAACAGTTAAAGGATATGTTGTAGTTAAATCCCAGAAGAAACCACGACTATATAATGAATCAGGAAAGATCTCCGGTTTTTATGCTAGTGCTAAAACGTCTTATCCGTATAGTATTAAAAAGAGAATTGGTAAGAAAAAAATTCTCGCATACAAGATTGGTAATAATTCTCATTGGATTTTAGCAAAAGATGTCAAGCAAAAAAGAAAACAAAGTTCACCGATTTATATTAAAGCTAAGTTGAAATTACCTTCCGGATATACTAAGGCGGAAGTATTGCGAGCATATCAAGGAAAGCCAAGTAAAGCTTTTATTGATGCATCAATGCGGGGAATGAAAGTTAATGACTTCAGCCACGTTAAGTCGAGTGAATCAAAGACAGACGATTTGATACAAGTGAATTTGGATGCAATAACTTCTGATCAAATCAAAAGTTTAACTGAGTTTAGCTTGCGTCTAATCAATGATGCTAGAAGCGACTTGGGGCTTATGCCTTGGGTTAATAGTATAGGAACATCTAAATTGGCTCAAGATATTGCCGTTGAGTATGCTAGAAATAATCAAACTATTAGAAATAGTCACTATATTCCTGGGATTGTTCGAGCCTGTAAAACTAACGGACTGAATTTGGATAATAATTATGTTGAAGATATGGCTGGATTTTACAATCCTACCCAAACTATGACAATGACGCAACTTAAAAAAAGTATCTATTTTGGCCTGAAACAAATGCTGTTCGGATATACTGGTAGTGGAGAAGATGGTCGCAATAATCGTAGTTATTATCAGGAATGGGACCATGCTGGTGACTTATTAAATACGCAAGGCTCATTACATGATGGCGATTATAATTATTTTGGCTTCAGTATTTCACATACTAGTAATATTTGTTCTTTGCACTTCATTAGTGTGCCGACTTATGTAGTAAAAAGCAAAAAGTATAATATTGGATTTCAACCATAACACTTTAAAGTAATCTAATAAGTTAGTTTTATTTTTGTTCTTAAAAAGTGAGGACAGGACAATGGCAATATATATTAGACTGGCTGAAACTAAAGATTTGGCAAAAATTATGAATATTATCACTGATGCCAAGAAATTGTTAAAGAATGATGGTAATCCACAATGGCAAAACGGTCGTCCTAATCAAGCAATGATAAATGAAGATATTATCAAAAAACAAGCATACTGTTTAATAAATGATTCTCAAGTTGTGGGTGTAGCAATTCTGCAATGCGGAATTGAGCCGACTTATCAACAGATTGAAGGTTCTTGGCGAACCACGAATGCTCCATATGCGACCATCCATAGGGTAGCAATTTTATCTGTCTTTCGAGGACAACAATTAGGGAAAATTTTGATATCAAATCTGATTTCACGTGGTATGTTGTTAGGAATACATAACTTTCGAATAGATACTCATGCTTCTAATTTGAGGATGCAGGGATTAATTAAGGCAACAGGATTTGAGTATCGTGGTATCATTCATGTCGATAGCGGTCAAGATGGTATGCGTTATGCTTACGAGCTTAATTTATAACTTTAAAAAAATAAATTTTTTCTTGACTCGCAGTCAACAATTTTCTATACTAATAATGTTGAGCGATGAGGAAAAGCTCAGTTTGATTGGGTTATAGCCAAGCGGTAAGGCACTAGTTTTTGGTACTAGTATGCGCTGGTTCGAATCCAGCTAACCCAATTGTTCATACGAACACCCAACCCAGAAAGAAGCAGTCGTTTGACTGTTTTTTTTATCAAAAAAATTAAAAATATTTTTGCTTTTAGGTATCAAATTTGTACTAAAAGGTTTAACATTATCCATTGTACTTCTATATTAAAAACTAATTATTTGAGGTTCAAAATATATAAAAATGGAAAAAGTCAAAAATAAAACAATTGTCTTTGGTCACCGTGGTTATCCAGCCAAGTTTGCTGAAAACTCGCTTGCTGGTTTTGCTGATGCTGTTAAAAATGGTGCCGATGGTATTGAATTTGATGTACAACTAACTAAAGATATGATCCCTGTGATTATGCATGATGAGCGTGTTGATCGTACTACCGATGGAATAGGTTATCTTAAAGATTTCACTTTAAAAGAATTGCGTCAATTGCATTTGGCAAATGGTGAGCCAGTTCCATTGCTACAAGAAGTATTTAAATTAGTTAATAATCGAGATATTGTTATTAACCTTGAATTCAAAACTGGTGTTATTCACTATTCAGGAATTGAAAAAATTGTATTAAATTTGGCCAAAAAATACAGTTTTAATCATCCCATTATCTATTCTTCCTTTGATTACGTTACGCTGAAAAACTGTCAGGAAATTGATCCTAATCAAATTTATTGTTATTTAACTGATGAAAAGGTCGCTAATCCCGCCAAATTAATTGCGGATAATCATTTTGCGGGTATTCATCCTAAGCAATTATTACCTACAACAAAGGCGATTTCACAACGTATTTGGACAGTGGACGATCCAAAAGTTGCTCAAAAGTGTTTTGAGTCTCATGTAGCTGGGATTTTTACAGATAATTATCCTTTGATGACAAAAATAAGGAATCAGGTACAGGATTAAAAACTAATTTTATTAAAAAGACGCAATGTATGCGTCTTTTTTGTTAATTAAAAATTAAAAAATATAGCAAGTTTTATTAATAAAATGTATAATTTATTAATAAAAGCGAAAGGAATAATAAAAATGATTAATTTAACTAATTATATGAGAAATGGTTTAGCCGATACTCCTGAAAATCCAATTTTAAAGTTTGCGACGTATGCAGGTCAAATTCCCGACGTGGTAAAATTTACTCTGGGTGAGCCAGATTTTAATACTCCAGATCATATTAAGGAAGCTGCACAAAAGTCAATTACTGATAATCATTCGCATTATGCTCCGTCTAATGGAACGATAGGTTTAAGAACTGCGGCCAGTATATTTTTAAAGAAAAAGTATGGTCAAACATATGATCCTGCTACTGAGGTTTTGGTTACTAATGGTGTAAGTGAAGGGATTTTTGATACAGTGGTTGCGGTTTTAAATCCTGGTGATGTAATGGTTGTACCAACGCCAATATTTTCGTTATACATGTCTGATGAAGCAATTATTAATGAAGGAATTGAGGTGGTTGAAATTGATACATCTCAAAGTGATTTCAAATTGACACCTAAACAACTACAGCAAGTCATTGATCAATATGGTGACCGGGTACGAATGTTAGTTATGAATTACCCCACAAATCCAACAGGTGTTGTATATACTCAGTCTGAACTTGATGCTTTAGCAGATGTAATTCGTGATCGGCCGATTTTTGCTTTATGTGATGAAATTTATAGTGAGTTAAATTATGATCAGCCGCATGCTTCAATGGAAAAATCATTGCATGATCAAGTAATCTTAATGAATGGTGTTTCTAAGTCTTGGGCAATGACTGGTTACCGAATTGGAATTGTTTGTGCACCAAAAGAAATTTTGACTCAAATTGCTAAGGTTCATCAGACAATTGTTACAACTGAGCCAACTCCGATGCAAGATGCTGCTGAAGAGGCTTTCAAGAATGGGATGGATGATGCACAGCAAATGAAATTGGAATTTCAAAAAAGACGTGATGTTTTATATGAAGGATTGACTAAGCTTGGCTTTGTTTGTGCTAAACCTGAAGGTGCGTTTTATATTTTTGCTAAAATCCCAACTGGCTTTGAGCAGGATGATAGTAAGTTTATTTACGATTTGGTAGATAAAGCACATGTGGCTGTAACTGGTGGATCATGTTTTGCCAAGGGTGGCGAAGGCTATATTCGTTTTTCTTACGCCGTGGCAATGTCTCAAATTGAAGAAGGGCTTAAACGGCTTGAAAAATATGTAAAAGAAAATCGAAAATAATCAAATTTTTACTTGCATTTACGTATGTTTTTAGGTAAGATAATTAACGTGCGTAACGGAGGAGTAGCGAAGTGGCTAAACGCGGCGGTCTGTAAAACCGCTCTCTCTGAGTTCGGCGGTTCGAATCCACCCTCCTCCACTATCACTGGGTTATAGCCAAGCGGTAAGGCACTAGTTTTTGGTACTAGTATGCGCTGGTTCGAATCCAGCTAACCCAATATCAATACTAAATTTAGGCAGCTGTAATGGTTGCCTTTTTACTTGCTTTTATCAACTAAATTTTAATTTAATAATATTTATTGTTTTAAAGCTGATTTTAGCTATTCAGTGATGAAGATAGTACAATAGTAGCTGGCTTACTTTTCATCAAGAAAGGATTTTTATGGCAAGATTAGTTAAAGTGGGGGCCGGTGGCGGCGAAATTGATTGGCACGATGCATTGAAAGATTTGCGTGCAGATGACGTCCTGTTACTAGAACCGGGTTTTTACGAAATGCCACCAGATATATTGCTATCAGATATTACAATTAAAGGCACAGGAAATCTTCCAGAGGAGACAACCATTTTGGGTTATTTAAATTTAGCGGCTGATAGTCAGTTTGTTAATCTGGAAAATCTATGTATCAATACTAATGATGATTCTAATAGTCTATTCGTGCCAGCCGAAGCTAACACGTATTTAACCTTGCGCAATTGTCTTGTAAAAGGCTATGGTAATGATACGGCAGTTTTGGCGGCCAATGGTAAGGTTACTTTAGAATTATATTCAACTGTTATTTTAAATGGCTCTGTTTCTTTATTTGCAGATTCTGATTTTCGTTTAGAGATGAACGATTCTTCAATTGAAAATATTGCTGAAGATTTTAGTGCTTTAGCTTTAGAAGGTCACGGTACAGCAATTATTAGTAATTCACGTATTTATGGTAGTATTGATACTTTTACCAAAAGTAATGTGGAACTTGATTTGAATAATTCAGTTGCGGACACAATGTTATTACAGGGACAGGTTTGGCTGAATATGCTAAATAGCAAAATTTTATCGCATGATGATACTAGTTTGTATATCACGGATGAGTCATGGGTTAATATTATTGCTAGCAACTTTGAAGGGGGAATTTATCTTGACAAAAAGCCCTCTGTTATTATTCAAAATAGTCGCATTAGTCGTTTAGTTGCAGTTAATGATACACAAATAACATTGATTAATACGATAATTTTAAATCATGCTGATTTTCAGGATAATGTAAAATGTAATGTGCGTCGAAGTACATTCAATGGAGGTAATGAGTATCAATACTTTCTGGCGTTAAGTGATCGTGCTCAACTTGAAGGACATGATCTAATACTTAATTCTAATGGTGCTGATTTAGCAGTAAAGGATTGGGCAAAAATGCATGCCAGTGTTCTTGCTACCAGTGATGAGTCAATTCTGGTGGAATGCAGCCGCGATGCCAAGGTTCAAATCTTAGGTATGAAGTGGACCACTAGAAAAAATTAGTTAGAGAAATCAATTAATTTTACTTTATCATAACTAGACCAATTTGAGTTATAATATAATAGGAGGCATGCTGATGGAAGAACCAATGTATATCAAAATTCATAATCAAATTAAGCGTGAAATTGAAAATCACGTTTATCGGGTTGGTAGCAGAATACCAGCCGAGCGACAGCTTGCTCTAAAATTCGGCGTTTCGCGTATGACTTTGCGTCAAGCAATTAAAACACTCGAAGATGAAGGAATTTTAGAACAACGTTTAGGTAGTGGCACATATGTTGCTAATCAGAAGGTTCAAGAGAAGATGTCGGGCATCATGTCATTTACGGAAATAACCCATGCTAATGGTCAGGTTCCGTCAAGCAAATTGATTTCGTATCGAGTGGGCAAGCCAACATTATCTGAGAGTGAGCGGCTTGGGTTAACGGATAACCAAGAAATTCTACGAATGGAACGAATTCGCTATGCAGATAATATACCAATTTGTTATGAAGTTGTGACAATTCCGCAGCAACTAATTATGGGAATGTCCAAGGCAGATATTTCGGCACATTTGTACCATACATTGAAGAAGAATGGTTATCAAATTGGTCGGGTAACCGAACATATTTCTGCAGCGATCGCCAATGAAAATACAGCCCGTTTACTTGATGCAAAAAAGGGTGAAGCATTGATTACTCGTCTTCAGGTTACTGAGTTTTTGACTGGAGAACCATTTGAATATACCAGAGCAAGCTATGTGGCTGATCGCTTTGAATTTACATTTTCAAAATAATGATGTGATTATGTATTGGGTTTACAAACGAATTAATGAAATTATTCTCTGTTAGTTTAAACTAACTAGCAAAGAGCCTATAGTTATAGTGATTTTGGGGGATTGCTTAAAAACAAATATTATTAGCAGTTAAAAGATAAGTTGAGTTTGATATTTGTAATTCTTACCATCATTAAATTTAAAACTGGTAAAGTATGCTACAGGATTATTGGCTTAAATAATTTATTATGAAATATGATTTTAAGAAATAATGTTTAAATCAGTTTGGTTGGCAAAAATTTGATAACGAGTTTGACATTTTTATTATATTTCGAAACAAAAAGACGAGAATCGAATTCGATTCTCGTCTTTTACTTTAAATCATTTTTTATTTTGCTAGTTGAAACACCTGGTGTTCGAGGCAAGTAAATAACTTCGCAATATGGTTTTAAAAAGTCAAACTTGCCCTGCCAGTCGCTTCCCATGACAAAGGTGTTAATATTATACTTTTTAATATCTTGGATTTTTTGTTCCCAATCTTGTTCAGGAATCACCTCATCAACGTAGCGAATGGCTTCTAAGATGTATTTACGTTCTGCATAGCTATTATACGATTCCTTATGCTTTTGTAATTCGTTAAATTCGTCTGTTGAAAGTCCAACAATTAAATAATCACCTAATTCTTTAGCACGTTTCAATAAACGAATGTGTCCATAATGTAACAAATCGAATGTTCCATAAGTAATAACTTTTTTCATATATAGCGCTCCCGTTAATTTAACAAAATAATAGTATCATATTTATAGAAAAGGTAAAACCTGTCCCTCAAAACCTAATAGTTTGCTAAAATAAAGTAAATCGGACATGAGGGAGATAGTCATGGATAAAGTAAATGTTTTAGGCGTTAATTTTGATAATAAAAGCTTTAACCAGTTTCAAAATAAATTTATTGGACGAATTAACAATCACCAGTCTACGTTGGTGGTGACCGCTAATCCTGAAATTGTGATGACTGCGAATGAAAATCCTGAATTTATGAAACTCTTAGGTTATGATGCGGATTATATAACAGCAGATGGGATTGGTATTATTAAAGCAGCTAAAATTTTAGAGACACCATTAAAAGAACGCGTAACTGGCTATGATTTGTTTTCTTGGCTAATGACCTTGGCTAATGATCGTGGTTTGCGAGTTTACTTAATTGGTGCCAAGCCTACCGTTATTCATGCTATTCAAGCTAAGATTGCTCGGGAATACCAAGATATTCAATTGGTTGGTGCGCAAGATGGATATTTTAATGAAGATTTAGAACTAGTAGCATATCAGATTGAACGTACTGAACCCGATTTGGTATTTGCTGCTCTAGGGTCGCCACGACAAGAACAACTTTTAGCTTTATTGCGTAAAAATCTTTTGCCAGCTTTAATGATGGGCGTTGGTGGTAGTTTTGACGTCTTTTCAGGAGAAGTTAAGCGGGCACCACAGTTTTGGCAAAAGGCTCATTTAGAATGGTTTTACCGTTTATTAAAAAATCCGACACGTTGTAAACGAATGTTGGTTTTACCCAAATTTGTCCTGAATGTTTATCAGGAAAAAAGGAACAAAAAAAGATGAAAGTTTTGCATGTTAACGCCGGTCTCGAAGAAGGTGGCGGCTTAACTCATATCATTAACTTGTTAAGAGAAGCAAAGATTGAAAATCAGGACTTTGCATTATTATGCTTTGCTCAGGGGCCAGTTGCCCATGCTGCTAAAGCTGCAAGTCTACCTGTTTTTGTATTAGGAGCGCGAAGCCGATATGATTTAGGTAGTTTAAAACGTTTAGTCACTTTTATTAATCAAGGTAACTATGACATTGTGCATACACATGGGGCTCGCGCTAATTTGTTTTTGTCATTGATTAAAGCAAAAATTAAGGCTAAATGGTGTGTAACAGTTCATTCTGATCCCTACTTAGATTTTGCCAATAGAGGTTTACTTGGTCATGCTTTTACAGTAGCCAATATGCGTGCACTAAAAAGGGCAGATGCCATTTTTGCAGTAACACAGAAATTTGCTCAATTGTTGATAACTAAAGGTCAAATTATACCTGAAAAAGTTCATGTAATATATAATGGTATTTTTTTTCATGAGAATCAATACTTTTCGTCTAAAGAAGACCACGTAGCTTTTAATATTATTAATGTTGCTCGTACGGAAAAGGTTAAGGGTCAAGAACTATTGTTAAAAGCAATGAAACGTCTTAATAAAAGCAATATCCATCTTTATATTGCTGGAGACGGCTCAGAATTAATTACATTAAAAAAATTGGTTCAGGACTTAAAACTGGAATCGCAAGTCACTTTTGAAGGCTTTTTGACACACCAGCAACTGGAAAAACTATATCGTAAAATGGATTTAGCTGTTCTAAGTTCCTATTCGGAAAGTTTTCCGTTGGTTTTACTAGAAGCAAGTGATAATTTGGTACCAATTATGTCTACAAATGTTGGTGATATTAGGATGATGATTCCTGACGAAAGACATGGTTTTGTGGCTCAAATTGGTGATCTTGATTCAATTACTCAGACGCTAAAATCAGCTATAAATCTACCTGCTAAAAAGCTCACGCAAATGGCACTTTGTGAAAAAAAATATTTAGCTCACAATTTCTCTTTAGACAAGCAATTATCAAGTCTAATGGGGGTTTATCATTCATTACTCAAAGTCGACTAAATTGTTTAAACTAATTGAAATGTTTATAATAGAACAAAATTTGTTTGAACTAAATTAAGAGGATAGAATGTTTTATCAAGAATTAGATCAGGATGATTCCTTGACTTTACATACAGATTTGTATGAACTCAATATGATGTATACGTATTTTAAAAAAGGAATTGCTCAGCGTAATGCTGTCTTTGAAGTCTATTATCGTCAAGAACCTTTTGGCAATGGTTATGGTGTTTTTGCTGGCCTACAACATGTTATTTTGTATTTACAAAATTTGAAATTTAAAGAGAGTGATCTGCAATATCTCAAAGAGGAAGTGGGTTATGATGCTGATTTTATCGATTATTTGCGTAACTTCAAATTAAAGTTAACAGTACGTTCGATGCGTGAAGGTGAAATTGTTTTTGCCAATGAACCATTAATGCAAATTGAAGGCCCGTTAGCCCAGTGCCAATTAGTTGAAACAACGATCTTGAATATTATTAATTATCAGACATTATTAGCAACTAAAGCGGCACGTGTAAAATTAGCGGTTCAAGGTGACGGTGTCATGGAATTTGGAACGCGTAGGGCCCAAGAAACGGATGCTGCGCTTTGGGGAACAAGAGCGGCATATATTGGCGGATTTGATTCTACTAGCAATGTCCGTGCAGGGAAACTATTCGGTATCCCAATTTCTGGTACACATGCACATTCTTTAGTTGAAGCTTTTGGTAGCGAATACGAAGCTTTTAAAGCTTATGCACAAACGCACCGAGATTGTGTCTTTTTAGTTGATACTTATGATACGGTAAGAAGTGGTGTTCCAAATGCCATCCGAGTTGCCAATGAAATGGGCGATAGAATTAATTTTCAGGGAGTTAGGATCGATTCCGGTGATATGGCATACATCTCTAAACAGGTGCGTCATGAACTTGATGCAGCTGGTTACCAGAATACTAAAATTTATGCATCAAATGACTTAGATGAAACAACCATTACTAGTTTGAAAATGCAGGGGGCTAAGATTGATGTTTGGGGAATTGGTACCAAATATATTACAGCTTATGATCAGCCAGCTTTGGGAGCAGTTTATAAACTTGTTTCGGTTGAAGATGGCAATCAGCAAATGCAAGATACGTTGAAAATTTCTTCTAACGCAAGCAAGGTTTCTACCCCGGGTAAAAAACAAGTGTGGCGTATCTCTGCCAATACTCAAAAGAAAAATGAGGGTGATTGGATAGCACGTTCGGGCGTTGACCCACGGACATTTGATTCGTTGTTTATGTTTCATCCCGAATATACCTACATCAACAAAGTGGTTTCTAATTATACAGCTGAACCGCTATTGAAGGATATTTTTAAAAATGGAATCTTAATTTATCAGCAACCAAAGTTGACGGCTATTAGGAAATTTTGTGCTGCTAATTTAGATGGCTTATGGGATGAATATAAAAGAAGTTTAAATCCGCAAGAATATCCAGTTGATTTATCTCAAGAATTATATGACAGTAAGATGAAATTAATTAAGGATATTCGTCAACAAATTGCCAAAAGGAGATAATTAAATGAGACCATTACAAAAGAAAATAATTGCGTATGAACATGTTTTGCCAGAAATTGACCCTCAAGTAGAAATAAGACGTTCTGTTGACTTTTTAAAGAATTATTTAAAAGCAAATCCCTTTTTAAAATCATACGTCTTAGGAATTTCTGGAGGTCAAGATTCCACTTTAACTGGTAAACTATGTCAGATGGCAATTACTGAAATGCGCCAAGAGACTGGGGATGACTCATATCAATTTATTGCTGTTCGCTTGCCTTATGGGGTTCAGGCGGATGCTCAGGATGCTGCTGATGCGATTTCTTTTCAAAAGCCAGATCAGGATTTAATTATTAATATTAAAGACGCTGTTGATGCTACAGTGTCCAGTTTGAACGCAGCTGGTCAAGAAATAACTGACTTTAATAAAGGCAATATTAAAGCACGTGAGCGAATGATTGTTCAATATGCAATTGCTGGCGCACATAACGGTGCTGTTGTCGGCACCGATCATGCAGCCGAAAATTTTAGTGGTTTTTATACTAAATATGGTGATGGAGCTGCTGATCTAACTCCATTATTTAGATTAGATAAGCGTCAAGGAAAACAAATGTTAAAAGAACTAGGCTGTCCAAAACATCTATATTTAAAAACACCCACTGCTGATTTGGAAGAAGATAAGCCTGATTTGCCAGATGAAATTGCTCTTGGAGTCAGTTATGATGATGTTGATAATTATTTGGAGGGACGAAAAGTTTCGCCTGAAGCAGCTGAAAAGATTGAGGCATTATGGCGAAAGAGTGAGCATAAACGCCATTTACCGATAAGTGTGTTTGATAATTTTTCTATTAACAATTAATAAGTTGTTTGAGGAGATAAAAATGATTCGACTAGCTAAAGTGGCCGATGCAGAGCAAATTCAAAAAATTAATCAAGAGCAATTGGGCTACGATTATCCGGTTAAACAGACTGAGGAAAATTTGTCAAGACTTTTAGCTGATAGTAAGCACCATTTGCTTTTGGTTTTTGAAAATGATGGTCAAGTTATTGGTTATGTTCATACCGAATTATTTGAAGAAACCTATTTTCCGCCAATGTATAATGTGCTGGCATTAGCTGTTGCAAAATCAGCGCAGCAAAAGGGTATTGGTACACAGTTAATGAATGCAGTTGAACAGTTTGCTAAAAAAGCGAAAATTAATGAAATAAGATTAAATTCTGGTGAAGAGCGGTATGGCGCACATCAGTTTTATGAACGATTAGGGTATCATTGTAGTAAAAAACAAAAACGATTCGGTAAACGGTTAGATTAATATAGATGGATAATGGAATTATTGACAAAGATTGTGCAAGTAGTACAATTATTTTTAACTTAAGATATGTTTTTTAAAATGACGTTTCAAAGAGAGAGCCGGATGCTGAGAGCGGTTTATGGTCATTTAAAAGATGCTCCTTACAGTTTTTACAAAATAAGATAATTAAGAGGTAACAAGCACTGTTGCAATTGAGGTGGTACCGCGTTTTATGCGTCCTTAAGTATAGCAACAGTGCTTTTTATTTTGAAAAGGGAGAAAATAATGAAAAAACTGACGAGTTCTGAATTTAGACAAATGTTTTTGGACTTTTTTAAAGAACACGGTCACATGGTAATGCCGAGTCAATCATTAATTCCACAAGATGACCCAACTTTACTTTGGATCAATTCTGGTGTAGCAACGATGAAAAAGTATTTTGATGGATCGGTTGTGCCTAAGAATCATCGTATCACAAGTTCACAAAAATCAATTAGGACTAATGATATTGAAAATGTTGGTAAAACTGCACGACATCAAACATTCTTTGAAATGTTAGGTAACTTTTCCGTAGGTGATTATTTTAAAAAAGAGGCAATTACTTGGGCTTGGGAGTTTCTTACTAGTCCGAATTGGCTTGATTTGGATGAGGACAAACTTTATTGTACGGTTTATCCTAAAGATACCGAAGCACAGAAAATTTGGCTTAAGGTAGGGATGCCTCAAGATCATATTGTTAGATTAGAAGAGAACTTTTGGGATATAGGTGAAGGTCCATGTGGTCCAGACTCTGAAATCTTTTATGATCGAGGACAAGAAAATAATGATATTTCAGAAGATGATCCTGAAAATTTTCCAGGAGGTGAAAATGCTCGCTACTTGGAGATTTGGAACATTGTCTTTTCACAATATAATCACCTGGCTAATGGAAAATATGTTGATCAACCGCATAAAAATATTGATACAGGAATGGGCTTAGAACGTGTGTTATCAATTTTGCAGGGAGCTCCAACTAACTTTGAAACAGATTTGTTTATGCCAATGATTCATGCTACTGAGGAAATGACATCGGGTAAGAAATATGGTCAAAATGGATCTGATACCACCGCATTTAAAATTATTGCTGATCACGTTCGAACGGTTAGCTTTGCTATAGCCGATGGTGCACTTCCTTCAAATACAGGTCGCGGTTACGTATTGCGTCGGTTAATTCGTCGTGCTGACTTAAATGGTCAGCGCTTGGGAATTAAGGGCTCATTTCTTTATAAATTAGTTCCTGTGGTAGGCAAAGTTATGGAAAGTCACTATCCAGAAGTAACTAAACAAAAGGATTTTATTGCTAAAGTTATCAAAAATGAAGAACAGCGTTTCCAGCTGACACTTGATTCAGGGTTAACCTTGCTTGACAAGTTAATTGCTGATGCTAAAGAAAATGATACTAAGACAATTAGTGGTGAGGATACTTTCAAATTATTTGATACTTATGGTTTTCCATATGAATTAACTTTTGAAACTGCACAAGATGCTGGCTTAGAAGTTGATAAAAAAGGTTTTGATAAAGAGATGGAGGCCCAAAAGAAACGTGCGCGAGAAGCACGCGGTAATTTGCAGTCAATGGGAGCTCAGGATGAAACCTTAATGAACTTGAAAGACAAATCTGAGTTTGAGTATGGTATTTATGAAGAAAAACATGCCAAATTGATAGATATTATTGTTGACGACAAGTTAGTTAATCAAGCTGATGGTGAACAAGCAACTTTGATTTTTGATAAAACACCA
This sequence comes from Lactobacillus sp. X-49, assembly GCF_057063645.1. Classification (NCBI taxonomy): domain Bacteria; kingdom Bacillati; phylum Bacillota; class Bacilli; order Lactobacillales; family Lactobacillaceae; genus Lactobacillus; species Lactobacillus sp. X-49. Next base: position 18,844 of record NZ_JBXSQM010000008.1, on the reverse strand, counting down.
TTTTATGCAGAACGTGGTGGTCAAGTGGCTGATCATGGTTCAATTTATGATCATGAAGGTAATCTTGTTGCCCAAGTTGTTGATGTTCAGCATGCACCTAATGATCAAAATCTGCATTACGTTGACGTAATTTTACCTCTAAAAAAAGGTGAATACTATATTTTAAAAATCGACCGTGCACGCCGTGAAGGATTGCGCCACTCACATACGGCTACTCACTTATTACATGCAGCTTTGCGCAGTGTTCTTAGTGAACATACCCACCAAGCTGGTAGTTTGGTAGAACCTGATTATTTGCGGTTTGATTTTACTGCAATCGAACCTTTAACCGACAAGGAAATCAAATCAGTTGAAACATTGGTTAATCAAAAGATTTGGGCAGCAATTAATGTTAAGACCACTATTACTGATCCAGAACATGGAAAAGAAATGGGTGCATTAGCCTTATTTGATGGTAAGTATGGTGACCAAGTTCGCGTTGTACAAATGGATGACTTTTCAATTGAATTTTGTGGTGGCACTCACTGTTCTAATTCTAATCAAATTGGAATTTTCAAAATAATATCAGAATCAGCTATTGGTGCAGGTTTAAGACGAATTGAAGCGGTTGTTTCTCAAAAGGCTTACGAGTATTTAGCACATCGTTCAGAATTACTTGATGAAGTTCAAAGCAGTGTGAAATCAACGAAGCCTGAAGATGTAATTAATAAAGTTGAGAGTTTGGAAGAAGAACTTCATTCAACTCAAAAACAAGTTGACGATTTGAACATGAGAATTAACCAGGCAAAAGCAGCATCAATTTTTAATAAGGTTCAACAAATAGGCAGCTTAACAGTTATTGCTGAACAAGTTGATGTCAATGGCATGAACGACTTGCGCGAACTTGCAGATGCATGGAAGAATAGTTCTAAGTCTGACGTTCTTGTTTTAGGTTCAGCCAAGAATGACAAAGCTAACATGATTATTAGTTTGGGACAAAAAGCTCTCGATGCTAATCTTCATGCAGGTAAATTAATTAAGCAAGCTGCGCCAATTTTTGGCGGTGGTGGCGGCGGTCGTTCTAACATGGCTCAAGCTGGTGGTAAAAAGCCTGAGGGGTTAGGCAAAGCTATTCAAACTGTTTTGAACTTAATTTCTGTAAATTAATTTATTGAGTTTATGAAAGTTTTCAAGTAAAATTACGTCAGGAGGAATGATTATGAGTTCATTAGGTAAAACAATGCATTTCGACTTTAATGAAAATAAGGGTAAAAATGTTTATGATACGCTACAAGATGTTTACAATGCACTTGAAGAAAAGGGCTATAATCCAATTAATCAGATTGTTGGCTATTTATTGTCAGGCGATCCAGCATATATTCCCCGGCACAATGATGCTCGTAATTTAATTTTAAAGCACGAACGTGATGAAATTATTGAAGAACTTGTAAAAAGTTATCTAGGTAAAGATAAATAATGCGGTTAATTGGGCTAGATATTGGTTCTAAAACCGTTGGGGTCGCAGTTAGTGATGAGTTAGGAATAACCGCTCAAAAAATTGAGACGATTTTGATAGATGAAAAACGACATAATTTTGGTATGAGACCCCTTAAGAAAATTGTTCGTCAATACAATGCGGATGGCTTTGTATTAGGTCTTCCTAAAAATATGGATGGTTCATCAGGTGCTTCAGTTATTAGAAGTAAAGCATATGGTCAAAGATTACAAGACAAGTTTAAGTTGCCTGTTTATTATTCAGATGAACGTTTGACAACTGTCGAATCTCAACGAATTCTAGTGGAAGAAGCTGGAATTCATGATCGGCATCAGCGTAAGAAAATTATTGACCAAATGGCTGCTGTCTTGATTTTGCAAAATTATTTAGATCAAAACCGAAAGGATTAATATGACACAAGAAGTTCACGGTGAAGACCGTCAAATCACCTTAATAGATGATCAAGGTAATGAAGAATTATACGAGGTTTTATTCACATTTCATTCAGATGATTATGATAAATCATATATTTTACTATATCCAGCCGCTACCAATAAAGATGAAGAAATTGAGGTGTTGGCTTTTAGCTATGACGCTGATTCAGAAGGCGATGTAACTAGTAGCGATTTGCATGAAATTGAAGAAGACGAAGAGTGGAATATGGTTCAGGGAGTGCTTAATACGTTCTTGGATGATGACCGCTTAAGTGGTGAGTAAAAAAAGACTGGCTTAGCCAGCCTTTTTTAGTAATAGAGAATTTGTTAATGATGAATAATAAAATATTAGAAACTTTAGAATTTGCCAAGATTACTGATAAATTGCAGCAAATGGCAATTACAATGCCAGCTAAGAAAAAAGCCGCTACATTAATTCCAAGTAGCGATTTTAAGAAAGTTGAATTTGCTTTGCAACAAACTCTTACTGGTGTAAACCTGCTTAGAGTCAAGGGTCAATTACCACTTGTGGATTTTATGGATGTCGTGCCAAGTACAAAGAGGCTTAAAATTAATGCTAATTTGAATGCGGCCGAATTAGGCAATATTTTTTTGGTGTTGACTCTTGCAAATGAGGTTAATCATTTTTTAGACCAAAGTGAATTGTCACAAATAGATTTAACAGCAATTACCGATATTTTGTCTAACCTTAAGGTTCCTGCTAATTTGTTATATGAATTAAAAAAATCACTTGATTTTGATGGGACAATATTGGATACTGCATCGAGTGACTTAATGCGATTGCGTCGTGAGCTTAAAAAGAATGATGAAGAAATTAAGATTCGGATGGATGATTATGTTAAAGGTGGTGCTAATAAGTATCTCTCAGATCAGATTGTGACTATTAGGGATGAACGCTATGTTATTCCGGTGAAGCAGGAGTATCGTAATAAATTTGGTGGTGTTGTTCATGATCAAAGTTCTAGTGGCCAAACTTTATTTATTGAGCCAAGCGCAGTGTTAAATTTAAATAATCGTCAGCAAAACCTTCTTGCACAGGAACGCCGTGAAATTCAACGTGTTTTACATCAATTATCGGATATTGCACGCAATGATGTGAAGCAGATCGATCAAATTGCTTTAGCTCTCGTTGAACTTGATTTTATTCAAGCCAAGGCCATGTTAGCCTCTTCATTAAATGCAAGTGAACCTAAATTAACTAAAGATCAATCTTTGTCTTTCTTGAAAGCAAGGCACCCTTTAATTACGCCAGACAAAGTTGTTGCTAATGATATTTATCTTGGTCAAGACTTTGATACTATGTTAATTACGGGACCGAATACTGGTGGTAAGACTATTACTTTGAAGACAGTGGGGCTATTGCAATTAATGGCACAATCGGGTCTATTTATTCCAGCAGCTGAAGGAAGTAAAGCAGGGGTATTTAAAGACATTTGTGCTGATATTGGCGATGAACAGTCGATAGAGCAGTCACTTAGTACTTTTTCATCACACATCAATAGTATTATTAAGATAATGAAAAAGGTTGATGATCACACCTTGGTTTTAATTGATGAAATTGGTGCGGGAACAGATCCTGAAGAAGGTGCTAGTTTGGCAATTAGTATCTTGGATTTTTTACGTAAAAAAAATGCTAAGATAATTGTGACTACACATTATCCAGAGTTAAAGCTTTACGGTTATAATCGACACAAAACAACTAATGCATCAATGGAATTTGACTTGAAAACTTTGTCACCAACTTACCGTTTGCAAATTGGTATTCCCGGTCATAGCAATGCGTTTGCGATTGCACGTAGGTTAGGTATGCGTGAGGATGTAGTCAAGGATGCACAGGAAATGATATCTGATAGCAATGTTGATGTTAATCAAATGATTACGGAACTGACTAAGCAAACTAAGGCAGCTACTCAGGCTCGTAGTCACTTGCAATCAAGCCTTGATCGAAGCCGAAACCTTGAACTAGAGTTACAACAGGCACTTGATTGGTACAACCAGCGAGTACAGAAGCAATTGGAATTTGCACAAGAGCGGGCAAATGAAATTATAACCAAAAGTCGTAAAAAAGCTGACCAAATAATTACACAGTTAAAGCAACAAGGAAGTATTAAGCAAAATGAGTTAATCGCTGCTAAAGGTAAATTAAATCAGTTAGAGCAACAAAATGAAAAATTGGTCCATAACCGTGTATTACGACGAGAGAAAAAAAGACATCATGTGCAGGTTGGTGATAGGGTAAAAGTTTTGTCCTATAATCAGTTGGGTACAATTACTAAAAAACTTGGTGAGCATCAATATGAAGTGCAGTTAGGTATCATTAAAGTTAAAGTTAGTGACCGAGACATCCAAAAAGTAGGTACTGAAACTAAGTCAAAGAAAGTTACACTCACTCATGCAGTTAGCTCTAACCGTCGTAGTAATGCTAGGAGTGAACTGGATTTACGAGGGCAACGATATGATGAAGCCTTAAATAATCTTGATCGTTATATTGACTCAGTTTTGTTAGCTGGACTTGATGTTGTAACAATTATTCATGGTATTGGTACGGGAGCGATCAGAAAAGGGGTATGGCAATATTTACATGCAAGTAAACATGTCAAAAGTTATAATTATGCTCCAGCTAACGAGGGTGGGAATGGTGCTACAATTGTTCATTTGAAATAATCCCCCTTGCTTGTAAAAAGTAAGTTAAATTGCTATACTTAATCTATTAATAAGAAAACTCCTTATTTATATGAAAGAGGAATTATTTATGGTTGATGAATTAACAGATCAAAACTTTGAAACTGAAACTAAAAATGGCGTAGTGCTAACTGATTTTTGGGCTACCTGGTGTGGTCCATGTAAAATGCAATCACCGATTATCGATGAGTTAGCACAGGAACGCCAAGATGTAAAATTTACTAAGATGGATGTTGATCAAAATAAAGAGACACCTAGTTCATTAGGAATAATGGCAATTCCAACTTTAATTATTAAAAAAGATGGTAAAGTTGTTGATCGTCTTACTGGTTATACTCCTAAAGCCAAACTTGATCAAATTCTGAGTCAATATACTGACTAATTAAAAAAATGGGGTTAACCTCCTCACGCTTTAACCAAAACAGAACGCAAATCGCTTTTAGATGATTTGCGTTCTGTTTGTTCGTCCATAGTTGTCATCAATAAAAAGGGAATTTATTTTTTTGGCAGGTTTGCGTGATGGTTAGAGCTTAAGTAAAAGTTCTGTGAAAAAGACGTTGAGTAAGAAAACTCGACGTCTTTTTTGTCTAGTAAACAGTATTACATAGACTTTTTACTTATTTTTTTCTTTTAGTAAATCACAAATTTGTTTCAAGTAATCTTCAGTTGTAGGACCAGCAGATTGCTTAGCTGGGTGGGTAACTTTGTTAACGGCTTTAACAAGTAGGAAAACAATAAATGCAATAATCAAAAAGTTAATTACTGTGTTAATAAATTCCCCATATTTAAACGATGCATTACCAACTTTAAACATCAAATTAGATAAATCAATTCGGCCGATAAATAAGCCGATTAGCGGGTTAATCAGATTTTTTACTAATGAATTTACAATATTAGTAAAAGCCCCACCGATAATAACACCAACAGCTAAATCGATAACATTGCCACGTTCGATGAATTGTTTGAATTCTTTTAACATCTTAATTCCTCTCCTCTACATTAATAACATTGCAAAAATGGTAAAAAGCTCAATTAATATACTCAATAAATTAATTGAGTTTAGCAATTAAACGAACTTTTTTCTTTTTATTATCAATTTGTAACTCACATTCAGCTGTGCGTCCAGTTTCTTTTTGTATTCCTTCGGCAATAATGCCTGACTCTAAAGAAAATTCATGGCTACCACTATTTAATCGATCAGTTACACTCTGACCACTTAATTCTAGTATAATTTCTGTACGTCGTTCCTTAACTTTAGTTAAGGTACCAAATTCAGTTGTGGCAAAAAAACTATTGATATCATCAAAACAAGTTAAATCGTATTTACGTGCTATTCTTTTGCCACCCCAGTAAAGAATTTCTTCATTATCCTCGCCTAGAATTTCTGGTAATAAAAAGTCACGATATAGCTGATTGACAAAATATACATGTTCACTATGTTGATTATTACTTTGCATTAAGAAGTCATCCCTTTTATTTTCTTCTATTTTACCGTAAAATTGATAAAAGTAGAAAATATTTAAGGAGATTTATAATATGGATAAGAGACCAATCGGTCTTTTAGACTCTGGTGTTGGTGGGTTAACAGTAGTTAAAAAGTTTATTCAAAAAATGCCGAACGAGTCAACTATTTTTATCGGCGATAATGCGCATATTCCGTACGGTAACAAGTCCAAAGATGAAATTATTGCGTTAACTTGGCAAAGTGTAAAATTTTTGTTGCGGCAGAATGTTAAGATAATTGTTTTTGCTTGTAATACTGCAACAGCAGTGGCAATGAGGACAATTCAAAAGCAGATTGGTGTACAAATTGTTGGAGTTATTCAATCAGGAGCTAAATCGGCAATAAAAGCAACTAGAAATAATAATGTTGCGGTCATAGCAACACAGATGACGACAGCAATGCATGCGTATCAAGAAGCAATCATTAGTCAATGTCATGATATCCGAGTAAATGAATTTGCAGCACCGAAGTTGGTTCCACTTATTGAAAAAAAAGCAGGACACAATGCATATCTTAAAGCCATTAAAGAAACATTTGTGTCACTTAATGGGTTAGATATTGATACTCTTGTTTTAGGATGCACACATTACCCGATTATTCAAGCAGAATTTAACCAGTGTATTCGACCTGGAATTCTGTTAATTGATCCAGCTGACCAAGTTGCCCAAGATACTTATGATATTTTACAACATGAGCATTTGCTAAATGAAACTTCTCTTATTGGCAGACATGAGTATTACACTACTGGCGATGTTAATTTAGTGAATGAATTAGGAAAACTTGTGCTCAATGAACCTGAATTTCATGCACAGCGCTGCATTTATTAGAAAGTGGGTAATAATCAGTGAAAGTATTATTTGCGACAACTAATCAAGGAAAGGCAATAGAACTAAAAAAGGCTTTTGAAAACGCCAATATTAATATAAAGATAATCACCAATGCGGATCTAATTAATCCGCCATTTGTGGATGAATATGGGACAACTTTTGAGCAAAACGCCAAATTAAAAGCGCATGCTCTTGCAAATTTTAGTCACTTGATAACAATTGCTGATGATTCTGGATTAATGGTTGATGAATTAGATGGGGGTCCAGGAGTGCACTCTGCTCGTTACGCTGGTGAGGAGCACAATGATCACAAAAATAATGCAAAGTTATTAGCTGAATTAGGTGGGGTACCTTTGTCAAAAAGAACTGCTAAATTTAATACCACGATTGTGGTTTCAATGCCGAATGCTTTTGAACAAGACTTAGTGGTTTCTGGGCAATGTTCAGGACGTATTTTAACTATGCCACGAGGTAAAGATGGATTTGGCTATGATCCATTATTTTATGTTGATAAAATGGATAAAACTTTTGCAGAAATGTCAGTAGATGAAAAGAATAGTTTATCACATAGAGGTAAGGCACTTCAAAAATTGCTTAAACTTTTTCCAAGTTGGTTAGCTCAGTTTAATACTAAATAAAAAGGTGGTTAGTCTGATTAGACTACCACCTTTTTAGCTAGCAAGAGTAATTTCGTTTTCTTGTAATACTTTTAAATATGTCGCTAAATATTGATCATGTACTTCTTTTTCTTTTCCAGGTATAACTTGAAAGTGAATAACATAGTTTACTGTTTGAGCGACTTGAGCAGTAATTCCAATGATTTGAGGCTTTTGAACCAATACTTTTTTAATTAGCCCAGCATTATGGTTTACCTGTTCAATTAGTTGTCGAACCTTTGTAAAGTCATTGGTTACTTTTAGTTGAAGTTCAATGTCAAGACCAAACCCACCATGGGCTAAATTCTGTACGATTGAGATATTACGATTGGGAATATAAATAATTGATCCGTCAGCGGCTTTGAGTCGAGTAGTTCTTAGACCAAGTTGAATTACAATACCAGTTTGGTTATTAATTTGGACAATATCACCGACATCAAACTGGTCTTCACTCAAAATAAAAAAGCCGTTGACCAAATCACTCACAAAGCCCTGTGCTCCCATACCTAATGCTAGGGAAAAAATTCCCGCACTAGCTAATAAAGTTCCGATTGGAATTCCAAGAATTGATAAAACAGCAAATAAATAAAAGAACAAAACAGTGTATTCGAAAATACTGTTAATTAAAGCTGTTACCGTCATCGATCTTTTAGTTTGTAGACGTTTGCCGTGTTTTAAATAATGACCGATTATTTTTTTCCCAAGGCGGTAAATAATATAAAAAACTAGAGTCGAAACTGCTAGTTGCCACATCATAGTGAGGACTTGTTCTCCTAATCTGTCCCAATTAAAAGTTAAAGCTCGTTTATTAATTTGGAATATTTTGTTCATGATTCTTGCCCTTTCTTACACTCTATGTTTTACTATATCAAAATATCACATATGGTTTGAGATTAAAGTGTTTTCATGCTAGACTTTTTTTAGGTACAGAATTGGAGGTAGAAGATGACAATTTCTTATGGTGCATTAGCAGGACTAATTGCTGCCGTTGCATTATTAATTTTAGTACTTTTTATGATACCGGTACTTATCAGAATTGCAAAGGCGACCAAAGAAGCAGATAAAACAATCCAGGTTACTAATGAGTCAATTCAGCAAGTTACTAAGGAGATTGAAGGGTTACTTGATCAAACTAGTGATTTGTTAGATAAGACGAATGTTCTTCTGGCAGATGTTAATGTGAAGATGAAGACTATGGATCCAGTAGCACAGGCAGCTGCAGATGTGAGTGAAAGTGTTTCAGATGTTAATGCATCCACACGCAGACTAGCAAAGAGAATTAGTGGTTTTCATTTGAAACGTAACGGTGTTATGTCTTCTGCTTTAACATCAATGTATGCACGGCGTAGACGTCGTAAGGGCGCAGATTAATAAAAGGAGATACTTTTATGAAAAAAATTACAAGTTTTATATTGGGGACAGTTATTGGTGGTGCAGCAGGCTTTTTGGCTGGTTCACTACTTGTTACCGATAATCAAATTGATGAATTAAAACAAAAAGTTAAGAATAATGAAACAGTTCAGGATTTGAAGAAAAAGTACGATAACGGTACAGAAATAGTTAAGAATCAGCTATCATCATTTCCAAAGGATGTTGATGATGATTCAGAGATAAAAGATTTTGATGATATTGTAATTGACAATTCATCAGATGATAGTTCAATTGAAAATCATTTTGCAGATTCTGTTGATGATTTGCAAAATGCCGAAAATCCTTCTGATTTCAATAACCAGAACGAGTTAAATCATCCGGAAGATAAGGTTATTGGTTAAATAAAATTATCTATTAAAAAATGCATTAATGGAAATCATATTTTCCATTAATGCATTTTTATATTTGGTTACGAACTTTAGCTTAATCTTTTAAATCAAGGATACGTAATTCTTTGCTGGTATGGGTAAAAGGTTCATAACCATTTTTGGTAACTACACCGCAATCTTCAATTCTGACGCCAGCTACATTTGGAATATAAATGCCGGGTTCAATTGAAAAGCACATGCCTTCCTCAATGATTAAATCATTGCCTTGTACGATTGATGGATATTCATGAACTTCTTTGCCAATACCATGACCGAGACGATGAATAAAGTATTTACCATAACCAGCTTTAGTGATGATATCGCGAGCAACGCTATCAAGTTCAGAAGCAGTTATCCCTGGTCTAACAGCTTCAATTGCTGCTTGTTGAGCTTCTCTATCGATTTCATAGATTTCTTTTTGTTTGGCGGTTGGCTCACCGTAAGCAACTGTTCGACTAGAGTCGGATGCATAACCATTATGCATAGTTCCCAAATCAAATAGAACTAATTCGTGGGGGTTGACTTTATCCATTGTTGGTCCTAAATGTGGGTTGGCAGCGTTGGTACCCGTTTGTACGATTGTTTCAAAACTTTCATGCATTACCCCTTTTTGAATTTTTAATTGATACTCAATTTGTCCAGCAATGTAGCGTTCACTTACGCCAGTTCTAATTGCATCAAAACCAATCTGAAATGCAAAATCAGCCTCACGGCCAGCTGCTTGTAATTGCTTGATTTCTTCTGGAGTTTTATACAAACGAATTTTGGCAATAAAATTTGAGATATCACCATCAAAATTAGCATCGGGGAATTGTTCATGGATAAGCTGATAATGAGCTACAGACAAATTATTTTTTTCTAACGCCCATTTTTGGTATGCTGAAGTACGGCTTTTTATTTTATCAGCAATAACTGCCCAAGGATTTTCAGAATCGAGATAGCCATAAACATCGCCATTCCAAGCGGAATTTTTCGCTTCTTCGATGTTTAGAGCGGGAACAAAAACAAATGGTTCCTGATCTTTGAATGCTAATAAGCAGAAAATTCGTTCATGAGGTTCCATTTCATAACCGGTAAAGTAAGCAATTGTGGTTGGATTGGAAATATAAGCCACATCGTTACCAGAACTTTGCAGCCATTCTTGTAATTTGGTTAAATTCATTTTTAATCCTTTCAAATTAATCAATTAATTAGGAAAATTATATCATGTTCTTGACCTGAAAAAATGAAAGAATAGTTGGAAACGCTTGCAATTAGATAAAAAGCATGCTAAATTTGATACTAGTATTTAAGATTAAGATAGGGGAATGAGGATGCGTAAACAAGATATTACAATTTATGATGTTGCTCGTGAAGCTAAGGTGTCAATGGCCACAGTTTCACGGGTTGTTAATGGTAATACTAACGTGCGCAAAGATACGCGCGATCGAGTAATGGAAGTAATTAAGCGGCTGCATTATCAACCTAATGCCGTGGCTCAAGGGTTGGCTTCCAAACGAACCACAACTGTTGGCTTAATTGTACCGGATTTAACCAATCTATATTTTGCTGAATTGTCAAAAGGAATTGATGATATTGCCCTTTTATATAAGTACAATATTATTATCACAAGTATTGAAAATCGTTTAATGAAAGAAGATCAAGCGATTCAGAGCTTATTGAATAAGCAAGTTGATGGTGTAATTTATATGTCAGACAATCTTCCAGATGAAGCAGTTGAAGCTTTTAAACGAACAGCTACACCGGTAGTCTTGGCTGGAACCAAGGTAAAACATGATGAATTTCCATCTGTAACTATTGATTATAAAAAAGCCGACACGGAAGCCTTAAATTTGCTGTATAACGATGGAAAAAGAAATTTAGCCCTTGTTTTGGATAATTCCAGCACAGTTGTTAATACTGATAACCGCATTGTTGCTTATAAGAAGTTTATGGCAGAGCATAATCTGGGTAAGGGACATATTTATAATAATATTAAAGATTATTCAGATGGTTATAACCTGTTTTCTCAATTAATGCGTGATAATATTAACGGTGTTATTGTTACAAATGATATTACGGCTGTTGGAATTTTAAATTCAGCAATTGATGCGGGAATGAATGTTCCGAAAGATTTGGAAATTATTACGACCAGTGCAACTCAAGTTGCATCGGTAGTGCGGCCAGCTTTAACAGCAATTCGTCAACCTCTGTATGATATTGGTGCAGTTGCGATGAGATTGCTAACAAAGATGATGAACAATGAAGAAATTAGTGATAAACAAATAGAATTACCATACGAATTGCTCAAAAAGCAAAGTACAACAAATGAATAATTTTAGTTTTGAACCAATAAAAAGCGATTTACAGTATTAGTAAATCGCTTTTTATATTGCTATGTGATTAATTATATTTAGTTGTTGCTTAATTGAAAGGACTGCTGGTGGTTCAACTGGTTGATAAGCAGTTAGTGCAATATTGTTGTAGCGATTCATTCGTGGTAATTGGCGATATTGTTGCCAAGAAGTGTCGTCGAAGAATCCGTAAAAGAGAATATCTTTAGCTCTAATCCAACCAGATGAAATCCGTAGCCACATGCTTTTAGGACTGCCATTAAAGTTCTGGATTTTATAGAGTCGATTTGCAGGAAGTTTTTGAGATGTCTTTGCTTGATTTTCTGGGTAACGGTAAATCATTACGGATGATTTAGGTTTTGCTAAAATTTGTTTATTCTGATAAGGAGCCACATCCTGTGGTTTTAAATCGAGGTTAACAAATTCAGCAGAAATAAATGTTTGATTTGCAATTTGATAGTAGAGCTGATTGTGAACGCGAACACCGTACATCACATTTACATTTTGTCCGGGATATACATACTTATGCTGTTTATGTCGAACATAAGGATTCATCATGGTTGCAGTTCTTACTTTACCAAAATAGATTCCTTTACGATGAATATCATATTTTCGAGATCCTTCTTTAGCAAGTTTATACTTAAAGCCAGTACTTGGAAAATTAGTAACCACACCATCAATATTTTTATTAATAAGCCAATGCCACAAGCTGGGGGATTCATCCATTTCAGTCCAAACAAAGACCTGCTTATTTAATAAATGCAGCCAATGTATCAGCCAGGGGTGGTTTAAAATCAAATCAGAAGAAACGTTAACAGCATTAACTTGTGGTAAATTACTAAAATTCATTCTTTTAAGACTGCCAACAATTAGAATTAGATATGAATCAGGCAAAATTTCACGAAAATGAAAAAGGCTTGCTGCTGAAAATGAGTGAATCATTATTCGTTTTTCCATGTGATATTTTTTGACAGTAGCAGCAATTTCATCTTCAAGCATATAAGATGAATCAAGTGAATGATCAATTTTGGTTTCCAAAATAAACTTAGCTTGCGGTCTATGCTGATAATGTGCAAATAACTCAGCCAGACTTAATACATGTTCGCCATTATCATAAGTTAATTGACTAAGTGCGTGCCAAGTATTTTGTGATACAATGGCAGGAGTATGGGTAACTCGGAATAAGTCATCGTCATGCGATACCACAGCCACACCATCTGAGGATAAATGAAGGTCGAGTTCAACGTAATCAGCGCCTGAGTTAAAGGCGGAATCGTCACTTTGGATAGTTTCTTCAGGATATTTGCTAGGGTCGCCTCGATGACCGACAACGGTGAAACCGCTAGTTGTTAAAAAGATTATGCTAAAAAAGAGAGCTGCAATCAGCAGGCTTTTATGTTTCATGTGTACACCTCTATTAAATATTACAATAGCATGGTTACACATTTTTTGCTATATATCACTGTTTAAGTTTATGTAGGGATAGTTAATGAATCAACAATATGAAGAATTGGATTTAATTGAAGAAATCACTCGTAATGATGGTAGTAAATATTTTGAAATTTCCAATATTGATCAAAACGGAATTGCTGAGTTAGCCGTTGATCGAGGATTAATCAAAAATGTTAGAATTTTGCAATTAAATATACCACGTACAAAAGCCTTAATCACTTACGAAGAATATATTAATAAAAATTACAAATTAGAAACTTTAACTAATGAAGCTGATTGGAAGAATCCCAACTGGGTAGAATGGGAAAAACCAGAGGGAAAAATTTTAGATACATATAATTTGATTTTAAGATCAAATAAAATAGGATAGAGAACATAAAAATGGAAAAAATTCGTATTTTGCATACAAATGATTTGCATTCGCATTTTGAGCATTTTCCTCAAATTGGACGCTATCTGCATGCGGCTCAACAAGATCGATCGGTTGATCAAGTGTTGACATTTGATGCCGGTGATTTTTTAGACCGTTCTAATCCACTAACGGATGCTACCTTGGGACAAGCAAATATTAAATTCATGAATTCGTTTAAGTATGATGCTGTTACAATTGGTAATAACGAAGGGATTTCCAATTCACATGAAGTTGTTGAACATTTATTTGATCATGCTCAATTTCCAGTGCTACTTGCAAATTTACGTGAGGAAGACGAAAGTATGCCACATTGGGCACATGATTATAAGATTATGCGGACAAAAAAAGGAACACGAATTGCATTAATAGGACTAACCGCTGCTTATCCGCTTTCTTATAAACCGAATCACTGGCATGTAAAAATGCTGCGAGAAACAATGGATCGAGTTTTGCCTAAAATTACTGGGAAATATGATATTTTAATTCTTTTAACACATGTTGGTTTGAATATGGACCGTTTTTTAGCTAAAAATTATTCTCAAATTGATCTGATTATTGGTGGACATAGTCATGATTTGCTAAAGCATGGTGAGAAGGTTAATGGAGTTTGGATTACACAAACTGGTAAGTGGGGAAATTTTGTTGGTAATACGTACGTTGAAATTGATGATCAGCACCATATCCAAATGATTACACCATCTGTGGAGTCAACTAATCTAATGGAAACTAAACCATGTGATAAAGAATTGGTGCATGGATATTTTGAACACGGTCGAAAAATCTTGTCGCGTGAACCAGTTGCAAAATTACCGCACAAATATGAAGAAAATAATGATGCCGCTATTCATGTTTCGATGGATGCAATTGCAAACTTTGCGGGCACAAATTTAGCGATGCTTAGCTCAGGATTATTCTTAACACCATTTAAGTCAGGTGTGATAACTAAGTATGATTTACAAAAATCACTTCCACATTCAATGCATGTGGTGCGAACGAGGCTAAAGGGCTGTGATTTATGGCGCTTAGTGATGGAAATTGAAAAGAACCGTCATTATTTAGATCGTTTTCATCTTCAAGGAATGAGCTTTCGAGGAGAAGTATTTGGTCAAATGCATTATCGTGGCATTAAATTTGATCCAATCAATCGTACTGTTTTTGTAAATAACCAAGAAATTGATCCAGTTAAGGAATATGAGCTTGCTGTTTTAGATCATTATGTTTTGGTTCCCTTTTTCCCTACACTTGCAATTGTTGGAGAAAATGAATTTTTGTTCCCACAATTTTTACGTGAAGTTGTGGGTAACTATTTGGCACAAAAATATCCTTTAGCTGGGAGCAGAACTTATGACAGATAAAGTTAATAATGATAATAAATTTACCAAACAACAACCGTTGAGACATTCACTGGCTTCAGTGACCTTAAATGGTGACCATTTAAAAATTAATAAACAGCTCTACCAAATTCTTGTAAATAAACAAGAAGCTATCAATTTAGACGTTTTGCGTAAAAAATATGATCCCTACTTAGATCAGTATGATTTTTTAGTCGGGGATGTTTCTAGTGATCATTTACGGCTTAGGGGTTTTTATAAAGACAACGTTCAAACTGCTATTGATCGCAAGCAACGTGCAATAGCAGATTATTTAATGGAATTTTGTAATCCCGGGGGACCGTATTTTGTTTTACAATTATTGACCCCTGTTCATCATTATAAAACTGGTAGTCGAAAAAATTGGGGAAGCACTAAAAAGCATAGACAGAGTGCACGTCTTCGAAAGGATAATAATTTGTCCTATCGTCATCATCAACCAATGGTTCATTTTAAAAAACGCGAAACTGGGAAAATGTCAAAAGAAGTTGGAATTCACCATTCTTTTATTATAAAAAAAAGAAAGAGTAGTAACTAAGTGAAGGATTACCGTTTATTTTTAGTTGATCTTGATGGAACCATTTATCGCGGAAACTATACAATTGCAGCAGGAGTCCGTTTTATTAAGCGACTTGATCAAGCAAAAAAAGATTATATTTTCTTAACCAATAACACTACACGAACACCGCAGATGGTAGTTAAAAAATTGGCTCAACACGGTATAAAAACAGATACAACTCATATTTATACTCCTAATATGGCAACAATTGACTTTCTTTTAGATCAAGAAAGAGACCGAATTGGTAAAATTGGTGTTTATTTGATTGGGCAAGTTGGACTTTGGAATGAGTTTTGGCAACATTCACAATTTGAATTCAATGAAGAAAATCCAAATTATGTAATTGTGGGAATGGATACTGATTTGACTTATCATAAGGTTCAAGTTGCAACTAATGCTATTAGAAATGGTGCAATCTTTATTAGTACAAATGGGGATTTGAATTTGCCTAGTGATCAAGGACTAATGCCTGGAAATGGTGCGCAATGTGCAATGATAGCGGCTTCAAGTGGAAAAAAACCACTTATAATTGGGAAGCCATCCAAAATTATTATAGATAAATTACTAGTGAAAATGCATTGTCTTAAGGAAAATGCATTACTAGTTGGTGATAATTATGAAACTGATATTAAGGCAGGCTTTAATAGTCATGTTGATCAATTGTTAGTTACTTCTGGAATTACACAAAGAAAAGATATTGTTGATCAAAAACAGCCGACATTTGTCGTTAACAACTTGGATGAGTTTAAATTATGAAAATCAAAAGTGGTTTATTGACGTTTTTTTATCATTTTATTTTTGCAATTACCAGTAGTGTAGTTGGAGCGTTATTTGCAAGTTGGCCTTTACTAGTTGTTTTTGTAATTGTTCAAAAGACCAACCGAACTGTCAATTTGTCATTGGGTCAAGTTATGGCAAATTATAATCAATTGCTGAAGTATTTGGTTTGTCCATTTGATAAGAAGCTAGTAATGACTAATTTTCGAACTTCACCAATGGCTGCTCAACATTTTGCAGAAGTTAAAAGGTTGTTTATTTTAGCCATTGTGGCTTTTTTATGTTGTTTAACGATTCACTTTTTTGTTAATCACAAAAACAGTAAGGCACTTAAATTAAATAAAGTTTCAGCACTTTTATTATTGGTTTTACCAATAGTCGTATTGCCATTTGCATTAGCAAATTTTGATCAATTTTTTGTAACTTTTCACCACCTGTTTTTTTCTGGAAGTAATACTTGGTTGTTTGATCCGGAAACTGATCCCATTATTAATGTGCTTACAGAAGGTTTTTTTGCAGCCTGTTTTGCAGTTTGGGGAATAATTTATGAACTGTATTTTGCTGATCAGTTGTTACAACGTTAAAAAAGGAGCTCCTTAATGAAGCTCCTTTTTTTGATTGAATTGTTTTTTTAAAGCAATAATTGCAATAGGTAAAACCGAAATCAGAATGATTGCAATAAGCAACAGAGAAAAGTGCTCTTTAACTAGTGGAATATTACCAAAAATAGCGCCAATGATTGTGAATAATCCACTCCAAACAATCCCACCAACTATATTATATAGTGCAAACTTGCCATAATGCATCTTGCTACCACCAGAGATAAAGGGCACAAAAGTTCTGATAAATGGGATAAATCGACCAATGACAATCGTAATTGGTCCATGGCGATTAAAAAATTGTTCTGCAGCTAAACGATTTTTTTGGTTGATTAATCGGTTAAACCAAGAATGTTTAGAACCGGCATTAACTGAATATGCACCAATTTCGTAATTGCAGGCATCGCCTAGAATTGCCGCCAATAAAACGGCTAAATAAATTAACCAAATGTTAAGGTTGTATTTTTGATTGATGGCCATGGAACTTGCTGCAAAGATTAGTGAATCTCCTGGTAAAAATGGGAAGATTACTAAGCCAGTTTCGACAAAAATAATGCTGAAAATAATCAAGTAAGTCCAGTTACCAAATTGATTAACTATTTCTATTAAATGATGATCAATGTGAAGAATAAAATTGATTATGGGCATAAGGCTACCTTCCTATAAACTTGTTGAATGAACTGTTAAGGCTTTTTCAGGAAAGAGGAACCGCATGATGGAAGTAACTGCGATTTGAGCTTCTCCAAAGCCGAGCGCAATTACAGGAACGCGACCAGGATAGGTCACAGCATCACCAATGGCGTAAATATCGGGGACGTTAGTGGTCATTTCGCGTGAAACCTTAATTTGACCATTAACTAAGTTAATTCCCCAGTTGCTGACAAAATTGTTATTACTACGGAATCCATAAGCAACAATAATTTGATCAAACTGATGACTAATAATTTCTTTATTACCTATTTGCTTTAGCTCCACTTCAAGTTGATTATTCCTGATTGCAATAGAATTAGGAAGATACGGCGTTATAATTTCAACATTTTTTAAACTTTTTAACTGTTGAACGTTTTTTTCCAATCCGCGAAATTCGTTACGCCGATGAATTATTTTTACGTGAGTATTATTTTCGCTTGCTAGTTCAAGTGCCCAATCAAGAGCAGAATCCCCACCTCCAAAAATGCCAATGGTTTGATTAGCAAATAGATGTGGCTCTTTAATAAAATAATGAACCTTTTTTTCAACTGCTTCACTCATTTTTAGTGGGAACTTTCTTGGTGAAAACGCACCATTACCTGTTGCAATAATGACACTTCTCGTTTCAAATTCATTGTCAATAATAAAACTATTCTCGTGCTTTTGAATTGCTCTTACCTTATGCTCTAACACAAAATCGCTATTTTTCTTAGCAGTTAAATGCAGTTGTTCAATAAGAGCGGCACCAGTAATTTGATTAAAGACAGGTATATCGAATATTTTTTTAAAAGGATACAGCATTTGAGGCTGTCCACCAACTTTCTTTAATGAGTCGAAAGTTACAGTTTTTAAGCCATGTAAATTTGCAAAACTAGTACAAAATAGCCCAACAGGTCCAGCGCCAATAATTGCTAAATCAAATTTTTTTATTTTAAAAACCTCCTATAAACGTTGATATAACAACTTTATCATGAAATGCTTTGCAAGTCACTTCAATAAATTTCAAAAAAAGCTTGCAAAAGAAGAAAAAGGTTGCTAATATAAATAACTGTCGTCGGGCGAAAGTCAAAGAGACAGAAGCGAAGAGGACAAAAAACATTTGAAAGAAAAGCTTGACAAAGGAAAGCTGATTTAGTAAGATGATAAACGTTGCTGCTTGAGAGAGCAGAGAGCGGACAGAAAAAAGTTCTTGACAAAGAGAACAAGATCTGATAAATTATAAAAGCGCTCCTGACAAAGGAGAGCAGGTAGTACC
>NZ_JBXSQM010000007.1:0-94252 GCF_057063645.1 Lactobacillus sp. X-49 | reverse complement strand
CCTCTAATTATGCCTATTCGTTAGGAATTGTTTTACGCGGACAGAACTATCAGGTTTTTCCTAAGGTGAAGTACGCTAAAACCACGCCGATACTCTTTAACCGTCACCCTGCCTTAGGCGTTACCTTACGTAACATTGCCCCCATGGCTATTTCTAAAGCAAGTGTTGCGGTAGCCATCGGTCGCAGTGGCGGCGAGGTGCGCACCTTTAAAGCCAACAACTTTATGATTGCCCCTAATTCGCGCATTGTGTTGCCAATTTCCTGGAGCTATGATGCACTACAATCCGGTATATATCATATCAAAGTCACCCTAAAAGGATTGAATACGCAGAATCGCTTCCCGGTAAGTTGGACCTTTAACGAAACCATGAAGGTGAATAATTCCCAGGCTAAGACAATCAATGACCGCGCCGTTAAGAAGCCGATTAATTATTGGCTGTATGCCACGATTATTTGCGGGGTTTTACTGGTGTTAAGTCTCGGCGGTTTGGTTTGGACTTTCATGTTGCGGCCGCGCACTAAAGGAGGTGATAGTATTTGAAAGCATTGATCGCAAAATTTTCCTACCGCCGCGTGCAGTGGTTTTGGCTGGGGTTATCGATACTCTTAGCAATTGCCTTTGCGACGTGTCTGTACTTTACAATCAAAACATATAACGATTTTAATACTTGGAAGACGATCAATCTTTATTAACTAGTAAACAATCGTTGGAATAATCATTGCAAGATGATTAGTTGTGTATGAAAAATATGTATTTGAAGGAGGAACTTCAAGATGAAATTAACTAAAATAGCCAGTATGGTAATGACAAGTGCCACAGTCTTATCAACCGTAGCTGCCGCTACCCCGGCCGTTACCCAGGCTAAGTCGCAAGAAGGTATAGCTGCGGGAAATAAATTTAATAATGGCCGGACCTTACCTGATAACGGAAGAAGTAAAGTAGGAATTACTTTTGGAAAAAGTAACCCAAATAATCCAAATAAACCAGATGATGGCAATGGTTCAAATACTGATCCTGGCGATGGTGACCACAATGGTGATGGTACCCCCAAGCCAATCGGCTACTTACGTCTGCAAAAAGTGCCAGAAGTACTCGATTTTGGTAGTCATACTGCGTTTAATTCTGCCTACCCCGTCTTTAACGCAACTGGTACAAATCTAAATAATGATGCTGATGACACTGACAAAGGATATGCCGGGGCAGACAATAAGACACCAAAGCTTTCTACTACCACTGATCCTAATTTAGGTGTTATGAATGGTAAGACTTGGGTAACAGTGGTTGATAAGCAAACTAATCGTACAAATACTAATGGCAAGAATGATAGAATGGCTGGTGATTGGCAATTAAGTGTTAAAGCCGATGGTCCATTGACTACTGGTAGCGACGCTAATGCTAAAACAATCGCTGGAGCTACATTAGCCTTTAAAAATACTTATGAGAGAACAACAGATAAACTTTTTCTCTTAACGGGGAATGAGGCCGATAAAGGGTATGATACTTTAGCTCCCTTAGTAAATCTTCCTGTCTCTGATTTTACGGTTAACTTAGATTCTAGTAGCACTGCAGTTGAGATTGGAAGGAAGCCAGGACCAGATTTATCTGGTGGAGCCTATGTTTGGGGTTGGGATCCAAGTGATATTCAGTTGACTTTACCAGCAAGTGCCAGTGTTGATGCAGGAACTTATACGACTTCATTAACTTGGACTTTATCCACAGGAATTCAATAAACTTAAGATTTTGTCAAGATACTTACTAACTAACAATTAAGTAATATATCTCTGCACTAATACCTGCAAGTTTTAACTAATTTTCTTAAATTAAAATTTAAGGAAATTCTGGCAGAAGTTTGTTGTTAGGCAACAATAATAATGATTTTATAAAAGGTGCTCAAGCATAAAGCTTGAGCATCTTTTTTTTGTTTTAAACTATTAATTATATCGTATTTCACTTTTAGCGCGGTTTGGTTTTAACTGCTTTCTGTTTACTGGTATACTTAAGTAATCAAAATAAAGAAGTTGAAATTATATGTTTGATTATCGAAATAATTTAAAAAGAATTCTGAATCAAGTTTCAGGAGACGCTCAATCGTTGCGCAATGGTTTAGCGGCAATTAAAGCAATTTTGAATATGGCAGATGATGTGCCCAATAGTGAGTTTGATAGTCTGACTCATGACAAGAAACAGGCTAAGCTTGAGTTAGCAATAAATAACTTGCTTACTAATCTGACAACATTAATAATCACTCCAGGAGATATTCAGGCTAAAAATAAGGCTCTTAAGGCTGTACACCAGTTACAAATGTCTCAGCAGGATGAAAATTATCAGCAAACTTTTTCTAATTTGGAACAAGCAATTAAACAATCACAAACAACTAAAGAAGTCATCAACAAAAAAGTGTTTCAACAGGCTTTACAGCCTAAAAAGCAAGTTAAACGTGATTACAGAAAGGGGCACCGCTATACCGTAATTCGCTTGTTATCGGGTTGTGACCTAATAAACGACAGTAACCGGTGTGTTTTTACCCTGAAAGAATCGCAAATTCACGATTTAAATTTAAAAAGTGGTGACATTGTTGAAGCAGTGGCTGAAAAAGCTAATTCATATTATGAAGCTGAGATTTTACGAGTTGTCGGGTTTCGCCAATTACCTAAGCTGGAAGTCGATTCGATTTCTACCTTTAAATATGCGGTTGTTCAGGGAAGACCGGGTCACTTAGCAATTAGTCGCAATATTAGTGGCAAAAAATTACGGATTCGTGGGAAACCCATTCTTCTACCAGTAGATTCTAGTAATTTTCAAGAGAAAAATGTTCAACTTGAAGATGGCTCGATTGTTGACTTGGCCTGGTATGATGGCGATGTAAATTTAAAGAAAAATCCTGCTACGGCAATTCAAATTCGCTGGGTATATGATCTTGATGCTCCTCAAACAGCAAAACACGCAAACAAAAAGAAACAGCATCATAATGAAGACGCTACATCGTTAACTAAGTTGGATATGGATTTACATTATCAACGTGTTGGCATTGCAATCGGTAATAATCAAAATGAAGCCATGCTTGAAGGTATTGTCAAACGTTATCATGGGATTCCACAAGCAATAGACGCTTTTGAAGGCAAAAAGAAAGCCATTGAAAACCAAGTACAGAATTTAGATATTGTCATTTTGGTAACGGCATTTGCGGCTCATGATAGTACTTGGAATATTCGCGAATTTGCAAGTAAGTATAATGTTAAATTTGCTGTTAGTTCAAGTAAGGGATACCAAGCATTTGAACGAGCACTCTATCGTGCTGAAAAGGGTATGCCTGCATATGAAGGAAATCAGAGTTTGGAATATAAGATCGAAAAGTAAGTTTGGTTTCTTAACTAATTTTGGGATTAATTGATGAAGTAGATGAGTTTGCTGATAGTTGATAAATAATGATAAATTTTATTACCGTTTTAAATTCATTAAGAAAGCTTTTGGTTTTTGCATATTTCTTGAATAAAATAATTGTTTTTCGGTACAATGATTAATAACATTTTATGAGAGGAAGATGAGATGCAAACAAATAAACACTCACATACTTGGCAGTACTGGCTATTTTTCTTGGCTGGATTAGAAATAATTACCGTTGCTATTAATTTCTTTTATGCCCCCATCAATGTGGCGGCTGGAGGATCAACCGGTATTTCAATTTTAGTGGATGCGGTATGGGGAATTAATCGTTCGCTAACGGTTTTTATAGTTAATTCCTTAATGCTTATTTTAGCGGTTGTGTTTTTGGGTAAAGCAACTTTCAAAAAAGTTGCACTAGGTAGTTTGCTTTTACCAGTATTAATGGCAATTACTCCCAGCTTTAAATTGACCTCAAATAATATGCTTGCGGTAATTTATGGCGGGGTACTGATGGGCATTGGTGTTTCAATGCTGTATCGCATTAATGCATCGTCTGGAGGCACAACCATCCCCCCATTAATTATCAAAAAATATTTCTTTGTTGATCCTGCAATGTCACTGATGGCAATTGATATGGTGATTATTGTGTTAAATATTTTTGTTGATGGAACCGAGGCCTTTTTATTGGCTGCCTTTTCCCAAATCATTACAACTATTACGATGCGCTACGCTGAAACGGGCTTTGACAAGAAATTTCAGGTTCGCATTATGAGTAATGAAAAACTTGATAAAATTAAAACGATGCTTCAAAAAGATTATGATGGCTTGACTGTTTATAATGTAGTTGGCGGCTATAGTGATGAAAATAAGCAACAGTTAGTTATCATCGTTGATACTAATGAATACGGACAATTAGTTTCTAAGGCACGCGAAATTGATAGCGAAGCCTTCATTGTTACTGAAAATGTTGCTAAGGTTCATGGCGGTAAGTGGCAAATTTAAACTAGTTGTTAAATACTTATCGAAATTTGTTTTTTCATTGATAAATTGGTTCAGTAGGAGTATGATACAGTAGTTGTATTTGTGGAAACCTCCACATCTGCAACCGCACATTTTGGGGTCTGAAGCCTTTAGATAACTAAGCACCTCAATTGGCGAGTCTAAGTATTTTTTTGGAGGGTTGTAATGTACGCAATTATTAAAACCGGCGGTAAGCAATACAAAGTTGCTGAAGGCGATAATATTTTTGTAGAGAAACTTGATGTTGAAGAAGGCAAAGAAATTACTTTTGATGAAGTGATTTTAGTTGCTGACGGCAATGATGTTAAGGTTGGTGCCCCGTTAGTTAAGGGTGCTAAGGTTGTTGCTAAAGTTGAAAAGCAAGGTAAGGAAAAGAAAGTTGTGACTTTCAAGTACAAGCCTAAGAAGCACTCACATTCAAAATATGGTCACCGTCAACCTTATACTAAGGTTGCAGTTGAAAAGATTGAACTAGGCTAGAGGTGAAATGATTATGAATATGAATATTTTAGATCTTAAATTATTTGCCCACCACAAGGGTGGAGGTTCTACTGCCAATGGTCGTAACTCAGCTGGTCGTCGTCTAGGCGCGAAGGCTGCAGATGGTCAAACTATCCACGCAGGTACGATTATTTATCGTCAACGTGGTACTAAGATTCACCCAGGCAAGAATGTTGGTCAAGGTGGAGATGACACTTTATTTGCATTAGTAAATGGTGTTGTTAAATTTGAACGGATGGATAAGTATAGAAAGCAAGTTTCTGTAATTCCAGTCGAAGAAGAAGCTAAGTAAGTTAGTTCTTAATAAGAAGACGAAAAGCATGTGCTTCTCGTCTTTTTTATGCGTTTAAAGATTTATTATAAAAATACTTAAATAGTAGTTTTTAACAAAACCTTAGCGGTAAAATAAACTCAGGTATTTACTAATTAGGGGAGTTTATGATGGATCAAACAGATAAATTATTGACACTTTTAGGTCGACGTATTTCAGAAGTGACTAAGTTGATTAAAGACCGTGGAGCTGATAGTCTTCTTATTTTTAATCAAGCAAATTATCGCTACTTGACAAATTTTACCGGTGAAGAGGCGCAACTCATTTTAACTGCACGAGGAGACAGAATCCTATTATCTGACTCGCGCTTTAAAGACCAAATTAAGGCTCAAGCGCCAGGCAAATTAAAAGTGGTCATGAAGCGAAATGATCAAATTCAAGAGATTAATAATCAGCTCAAAGCAGCTGGTTTAACAAAGGTTTTGGTTGAAGGAGAAGCTATTTCAGCTGTTGAATTTGCTAATTTACAAAAATCTAACCCACAAATTGACTTTGAACTCTGTGAAGAGCTAGTTGAACAAGTTCGAAATATTAAAGATGAAATTGAACTTGCAGTCTTAAAGCAAGCGATTGAAATTTCAATGATTAGTTTCAAAGAAATTCTACCGATGATTAAACCTGGGGTAAGTGAACGTGAAATTGGTGCTAAATTAGATTATTTATTTAAGATTCATGGCGGAGACGGACCAAGTTTTGAAACCATTATTGCTTCAGGCGTTCGTTCTGCCTGGGCTCATGGTGTTGCCAGCGATAAAAAAATCGCAAAAGGTGATTTGGTTGTAATTGATTTCGGTGCCTTTTACCATGGTTATGCAGCCGATATTACGCGCACCGTTGCAGTTGGTCAGGTTGATTCTGAGTTACAAAAAATTTACGGTATCGTTCATGAAGCCCAAAAACGGGGAATTGCAGCTGCAGTTGTCGGTAATTGCGGTAGTGATGTTGATAAAGCAGCTCGTGACTACATTAAAGAGCAAGGCTATGGTCAGTATTTTGGTCATGGTATCGGTCATGGTATTGGTTTAGAAATTCACGAATTATGCCAACCTGCACTACCTTTTGGTAAGCAAAAATTAATTAATAAGATGGTTCACACGGTTGAACCAGGCATTTATTTGCCGAATAAAGGTGGGGTTAGAATTGAGGATGACATTTTGATTAATGATCAATCGCCGCAGCTATTGTCAACTTTGCCTAAGGATGAATTAATTTCTTTATAAAAGTTAAAGATTATTTATAGTAAAATCACGTATGAATTGGTAAGATATTATTATGGAGATGAGGTAGTTAATATGACAATGATTTCAGTTAACGAGTTTAAGAATGGTTTGACCATTAAATACAACAATGATTTATGGCGAATCGTTGAATTTCAGCATGTTAAGCCCGGAAAAGGAAGTGCCTTTGTTCGTTCAAAGCTTAAGAGCTTAAATACTGGTGCTGTTCAAGAATATACTTTTCGTTCAACAGCAAAAGTTGAGACCGCCGAAATTGAAACTAAGAGTATGCAATATTTATACAATGATGGTTCAAACTATGTTTTCATGGATACAACCACTTATGATCAATTGGCAATCCCGGATACTCAAGTTGAAGAAGAGGCCAAATTTTTGAAAGAAAATATGGACGTAAGTGTTATTATGCATGAAGGAAAGACTTTGGGAATCCAATTGCCTAACACTGTTGAATTAACAGTTGCTAAAACTGAGCCAAATATTAAAGGTGATACTTCCTCTGGCGGTGGTAAACCTGCAACAATGGAAACAG
Source organism: Lactobacillus sp. X-49 (assembly GCF_057063645.1). Classification (NCBI taxonomy): domain Bacteria; kingdom Bacillati; phylum Bacillota; class Bacilli; order Lactobacillales; family Lactobacillaceae; genus Lactobacillus; species Lactobacillus sp. X-49. The sequence goes on along the minus strand of NZ_JBXSQM010000007.1, from coordinate 87,247 downwards.
GCTTGGTTGTTAACGTACCTTTCTTTATTAACGAAGGCGATGCATTAATAATTAATACTGTCGACGGGACATACGTATCTCGCGCAAATAAGTAGTTTTTCGAGGTAAATAAAATGGCAGATAGTTCAAAAATTGTCTTAGATGATAAAAATAACGGCGAAGAAATCGAAATAGATTCAAGTGTTCTTGAAGTTATCATGGGCATTGCTGCCGAAAAAGTTGAAGGAATTGCTGGGCTTCATGGCAGTGTAAAATCAGGCATTAATCGTGTTTTGGGACGTGAAAATCATGGTAAGGGAATTACGGTTAAGCTTGATGATGAACATAACTTGATTGCTGATGTTTATGTTAGCGTTGTTGCCGGTAGTTATGTTCCTAAAGTTGCTATGGATTTGCAAAATTCACTGAGACAGCAAGTGTTGCAAATGACTGACTTAAATCTTAAAGAAATTAATGTTCATGTTGTAGGCTTGGTATTTCCAGATGAAGAGCATGATGAAAGCGGAACGTCCCAGTTGTTCTCTGACATTGATGAAAAGAGTAAAAATGAATCAACACCAGAGTCGTAGAATTGCAATGCAGGCAGTATACTTGGCGAATCAAGATCTTGAGTCTACTCCTGCTGAAGTTGAAATTAAAACTGTTAAGATGCTTAATCTGAAAGAACTTTCTGCTTATTCAAAAACTATTATTGAAGGCGTGATTGAAAAGCGGGATGAATTAAAGGGATCGTTAGCCATTTATCTTAAACAGAACTGGCGAATTGATCGAATTAATCAAATATTGCTTGCAATTTTGGAAGTTGCTTTGTTTGAAATTAAGTATAGCACTGAAATTGAACCCAAAGCAGCGGTCAACGAAGCACTAAATTTATGCGATGAATTTGCAGATCCAAAAGATAAACCTTTTATCAATGGTATGTTGGCAAACTTTATCCCAAAATAACTAATAGTCGGCCGTAGAGCCGACTATTTTTGTAGAAAAGGAAATAGTTATAAGCTATGGGGCAAATCTTAGATGGAAAAGTATTAGCAGACCTGCGTAGTATCAGGCTTAAAGAAAAAGTTGCTATTTTAAAACAAAATGGAATAAATCCGCTATTTTGCGTAATTAATATTGGTAATGATTTAAGTAGTAAAATATATTTGCGCTCAAAGAAAAAGCGTGCAACTGAGATTGGTATTAAGCAAAATATCTATCAACTATCTGAAAATGTAACACAAGAAAACTTATTGGCATTAATTGATTGTTTAAATTTAGATGATCGCGTTAATGGGATAATGATTCAATTACCTGTTCCCGATCAGATTAACTTGAATGAAGCACTTGCAAAGATTAGTCCATCAAAAGATGTTGATTGTCTAACTCCTGCCAATATTGGCAGGTTATGGCGAGGGGATCATTTTGTAGAGCCCGCAACAGCACATGGCATTTTAGACCTATTAAATTATTATCGAATTGAGTTAAGGGGCAAGAATGTAGTTATTATTGGTAGAAGCAGTATTGTCGGCAAACCGCTAGCCGCTTTAATGCTTGAACAAGATGCAACTGTATCAATATTGCATCAGAAGACTAAAAATCTTGAGCAATATACCAAGAGAGCAGATATTCTTGTATCAGCAGCTGGTCAAGCCAATTTAGTTACAGCCGAAATGGTAAAAAAGGGTGCTGTTGTAATTGATGTTGGGATTAATCAAGTTAATAATAAAACTGTTGGGGATGTTGATTTTGACAATGTAGCACCTAAAACCAGTTTTATCACCCCAGTTCCGGGCGGAATCGGTCCTTTAACCGTCGAATCGTTAATGGAACAAGTCGTTAGATTAACAAGGAGGGAAAATGCCAGATAATAAATATTTAACTGTTACAGATTTAAACTACTATATTACCCAAAAGTTTAAAAATGACCCGTATCTACATAAGGTTTTTCTTCAAGGTGAACTCTCTAATTTTCGCTATCGTCGAAATTCACATCAGTATTTTTCATTAAAAGATGAAAAGTCCAAAATAAATGTTGTGATGTTTCGTTCACATTTTGATAAGGTTAAATTTAAACCTGAGGAGGGAATGAAGGTTTATATAACTGGATATGTCAGTGTTTATGGTCCACAAGGCTCGTATCAATTTTATGCTGAATCGATGGAACCTGCTGGTTTGGGAGCTTTATATGAACAACTTAGACAGTTACAACAAAAATTAGCTGATGAGGGTTTATTTGATCAAAGTCATAAGCGTCCCATTCCTCATTTTCCGGATCGAATTGCGGTAATTACTAGCGCATCTGGAGCAGTAATTCATGATATATTAGTCACTGTCAATCGACGTTTTCCTCATGCACAAGTTGATCTTTTCCCAGCACAGGTTCAAGGAGAGCGAGCAGCAGATTCACTAGTTGATGCAATGAATCAAATTAACTCTAGCGGTGATAAGTATGATGTTTTAATTATTGGACGTGGGGGCGGTTCGCTTGAGGACTTATGGCCTTTTAATGAAGAAAAAGTCGTTCGTCAAGTTTATGCAATGGCAATGCCCGTCATTTCTTCAGTAGGTCATGAAACCGATACTACACTCTGTGATTTAGTAGCTGATGTTCGGGCAGCTACACCAACTGCCGCAGCAGAATACGCTACGCCAAATTTACCAACTGAGCTAGCAAATATTCATCAAATGCAGAGCAGTCTATTAGCAAGTATTCAGAATATGATTCGGCTTAGGCGAGAAGCATTAACTCGAATCACTAATTCTGTAGTTATGCGTGAACCAACTAGGCTTTATGATGAGCAAGTTCAAACTTTAGACCTTTTGCGTAGCAGACTTCATAGCAGTATGACACATCATTTAGAACATGATCGACAAGAATATGAGTTGTTACAACAACGGTTATTGACTAATAAACCAGATCAAAAAGCAGAAAAATTACTTCAACAGGAAACTTTCTATTATCAAAAATTAATAGCAAATATGCAAAATCTTTTGCAAGAAAAACATCATCAGCTTGCTCAAACTGGACAACAGCTAGATGACTATAGTCCGCTTAAAACATTGGATCGTGGTTATGCTTATGTAGTTAATAATCAAAACCAAGCAGTTAGTTCAATTGAACAACTCAAGAAAAATGATGAGGTTAAACTGCACCTAAAAAATGGAGTCGCAACTGCAATTATTAAATCGACTAGGAGAATAAAAAATGCCAACAAAGAAGAATAATTTTGAAGAAGAATTACAACAATTGCAAGAAATTGTTAGTAATTTGGAAAATGGAAACGTCGCATTAGAAGATGCGCTTAAAGAATTTCAGACAGGAGTGAAGCTAAGTCAAGATTTAAACCAAAGATTAACTGATGCTGAAGAAACTGTGGCAAAGTTAATTGAAAGTGATGGTACAGAACATAAGTTGGATCCAAATAATGCAGCAGCACCGGAAGAATAAAATGATATTTAAGGAATTTAGAACAAAATGGACTCCAGAGATAGATAATTTTCTAAAAAAACATTTGGAGCAGGAAATTAACAATAAAACAATGAGTCAAATTATGTCTTATTCAGTAATGGCTGGGGGTAAGCGCCTGCGTCCCTTGTTATTTTTGGCAACTGTAGATGCCTTGGATAAACGGATTAGCGAAAAAGAGATTCGATTAGCTTGTGGAATAGAATTGATTCATACCTACTCGTTAATTCACGATGACCTGCCAGCAATGGATAATGATGATTATCGGCGTGGCAAGTTAACCAGTCATAAAAAGTGGGGTGAGGCAGAAGCAGTTTTAGCAGGTGATGCTTTATTGCCGTTAGGCATACAATGGATTGCTCAAGCAAGTAATTCAGCTGAAATAGTTGAAATTATTACAAAAGCAGTCGGAGTAAATGGAATGGTTGGTGGTCAATATTTAGATATTGATTCAACAAATAATGCAAGCGTTGCAGATGATACCGATTTGATTAATGAAATGGAATGGCTGAAAACGGGGTGCCTTATAAAAGCCTGCGTTGAAATGGCAATTGTTTATTCTAATGTTGATGATTTACGAAAAGATGCCCTGCTTAAATTTGCACAAGATTTTGGTCGTTCATATCAGATATATGATGATTTGGTTGATATTGTTGAAACACCTGAAGAAGCTGGGAAAATGACACATAAAGATCAGAAAAATGGCAAAAATAATACATTAACCATGCTAGGAGTCAAGAACAGCCAGCAAAAATTACGACAACTGATGGAGCATGCACAAAAGAGCTTAAAAATTTTAGATAGTTCGGTTTTATCCGGTTTTCTCAACTTATATCAAAAGGTATTATAATGGATAAAGAAAGAGCAGATGTTTTATTAACAAAACAAGGCTTGTTTAATTCCCGTACGCAAGCACAACGAGCAATTATGGCCGGACTTGTTTGCGATCATAACCATCAAAGAATTGATAAGAGTGGTACAAGTTTTCCTATCAATGAACAATTTTTTATTAAAGATTTAGGAAAAAAGTATGTTTCTAGAGGCGGATTTAAACTTGAAAAAGCTTTAGAATCATTTGAAATTAATTTGTCTGATAAAATTTGCCTTGATATTGGCGCTTCTACTGGTGGTTTTACTGATGTTGCCTTACAAAATAAAGCTAAATTGGTTTATGCTTTGGATGTTGGTTATAATCAACTCGCATGGCAGTTGCGGGATGATCCACGTGTTGTTGTCATGGAAAAACAAAATTTTCGTTACAGTATGCCGAAAGATTTTACAAAAGGGTTACCTGATTTTGCTATGACTGATGTTTCATTCATTTCACTTGATTTAATCATGCCACCAATGTACGAAATTTTAAAAGATCATTGTGATGCCGTATGTTTGATTAAGCCTCAGTTTGAAGCAGGTCCTGAAAAAGTTGGTAAACACGGAATTGTGACAGATCATCAAGTTCATTGTGCTGTGATTGAACATACAATTAAACAGGCTTTAGAAATTGGTTTTAATGTCCTTGATGTTGATTATTCGCCAATTAAAGGTGGTAAAGGCAACATTGAGTTTTTAATTCATTTACAAAAAGATTTGGCAACTGGTGGGAGACTGCTTTGGTCGCAAACTCCAGCAGAAATCGTTGAAAAAGCAGTTGCAGGGCTATAGGAGAAAGCTATGTTAGTTGAACTGGATATTAAGAACTTTGCAATTATCAAGGCATTGAAGGTTCGCTTTCAAGAAAACATGACCGTTTTAATTGGTGAAACTGGCGCAGGCAAGTCGATCATCATTGATGCAGTTTCATTATTAATGGGTGGTCGTGGTCAAAAAGAAATGGTGCGAAGTGGTGAAAAGAAAGCTGTAATAACTGGGTTGTTTGAAGTTGATGAACAAGCACCCAAAATTGCTGAAATTTGTGAACAATATGGTTTACCTGAAGCAGATAATCAGTTAATTATTAGTCGCGAATTAGCAGTTAAAGGTCGCAGTGTTGTTCGAATTAATGGTCAGTTGACTACGATTAATGTTCTTCGTGAATTAGGAAATTATTTGGTTGATATTCATGGCCAAAATGATCAACAAGTTTTAATGGATCAAGAACGACAAATTGACTTAGTTGATAATTATGCTCCAGCTGAATTCAAGAAGAAGTTAGGGGAATATCAATCTGATTTTAGAACATGGCATGACCTGTCAGATAGGCTAACTCATTTACGTAATGATGCGCAAGAGCTTGCCCAAAAGCAGGATATTTTAACTTTTCAAAACGATGAATTAATGGCTGCCAACTTAACAGATCCAGATGAAGATGAACAACTTGAAGAAGAATATAATGAGCTAAATAATTATCAAAAGATTGTTGATACGGCGTCGTATTTAATGCAACTTTATGATGATGAAGATCATGGGATTGAATCTCTTGTGGGGAACGCACAAACTGCAGCAAATGAACTCTCTGAATACGGGACAAAGTTTAAAGATATTGCTAAAACTATTGATGATGGTGTTTTTGCATTAAGTGATGCACGAGGCGAATTATCTAATGTGATGGACGAATTAGATTTTGATGAAGAGCGATTTCAATATGTTTCTAGTAGACTTGATTTACTTAATTCACTTAAGAAAAAATATGGACCAACCTTAAACGATGTTTTTGTGTTTTATGAAAAAGTTCAAAAAGAACTAAGTCAATTTGAAACTGGGGGACTAGATGAAGAAAAATTGCGAAAACGGCTTAAAGATGTAGAGACACGGCTAACACATGAAGCTGGTTACTTACATCAAGTCAGAAAAGAGATAGCACAGAAACTAGAAGCAAAAATCAAATTAGAATTGTCTGATTTATACATGGCTAAGTCACGGTTTGTGATTGATTTATCGCCAACCACTACTTTTACCAAAAAAGGAACTGATCGAGTAATTTTCTTGATTTCTCCTAATCCTGGTGAAAGTTTGATGCCATTAGTCAAAGTTGTTTCAGGTGGTGAACAATCACGTTTGATTTTAGCCTTAAAAACGATTTTCAGTAGAGTTGAACCAGTTGGTACAATGATTTTTGATGAAATTGATACAGGGGTTTCTGGACGTGTTTCCGCAGCAATTGGCAAAAAATTACATTCAATTGGCAAAAATAAGCAAGTAATTGCAATTACACATTCTCCTCAAGTGGCTGCAGCAAGTGATCAGAAATATCTTGTTGCTAAAAAAGTTGAAGATGGTGCTACTTATACGCAGATTGGACCACTTACTCAAGAAGAAACAGTTACCGCGATTGCAGAAATGATGGCAGGAAGCGACGTAACACAGGCAGCAAAACAAAATGCTGAAGACTTAATGAGAAGTTTCAAAGAGGAGTAATCAAAGTGCAGATTACGGAAAAGATAACATTAAATTCACAAGAATTGGTAAACTGTCAAAAACTGATTGAAAAGGTTCATCGATTTGATCAGACATATTCTGATCCGTATTTAAGTAATGCTTATAATTATTTTGAGCAAATGCCGACTTTTGTTTTAGCATATGTTGGTCAAAAATTAGTTGGTTTAGTAATGTTATATGCTGATGAAAAGCCTAATGATTTGGTTGATGTGTATGTATTAGTGGATCCGGACTTTCGAAGACAACAAATTGCTAGCAAAATGATTGATGATGCCCAAAAAATTTTAAATAAATATGGCTATACTAATTTTTGCTTTCCATGTGAAGAAAATTTTCTCAACCGAAATCCTCAATTTTTGGCTAAAACCCATTTAAACTTAATCGATGATGCTGAATATAATATGGCAACAAAACAGCCAACTAAAATTAAGCAAACAGACCATTTGAATCAAGTATTAACAATTGCCAATCTTAGAAAACGGGACATTGAGCAAGTTGCTCAATTGCAGAGTAGAGCATTTGGTGAGAGTTTATCTTCTTCAACTAAATATATTGAGCAAAGTTTAGCTAATGATCAAATCAAAAGTTTCATTTTACTTTTTAATGATGAAATTGTAGGTTATTGTGCTGTAGATAGAGGAAATGTTGATTATCTCTTTGGTTTATTTATTACTGATAAGTGGCAGAAACAAGGTTTTGGTAGCTACTTTATCAAAAAAATAATGGAGCTTTTACAAGAACAAGGCTCACAAAAGTTTGTACTTGATGTTGAAGTAGATAATCATTGTGCAATCCAAGCCTATAAAAATGCTGGATTTAAGATAAGAAGTAAAAATATTTATTTAAAACAGTAACAACCCTTTTCTAAGTACGGAAAAAATAAAAATGCGGAAATATTTTCGCATTTTTAGTTAACAGTAAAGTTAAATTTAATTCAAGCTAAATCGACTCTAAAAATAGTGTCAAGATCTATTATTCTAAGCAGTTTTTTGTTCATTGAAGATAAAACGAATTTTCCAGGTGAAATTTGTTTAGTAATTTGACCAATTTCACTTGATCCGTCTTGGTAACTTAATAAGACAAAAGCATGGTGAAGTAAAGCAAATTCAAGTGTTGAAAGAATCTCACTGTAATATTGATTATAGATGCTTAGTTTGTCGTTGTCATATTCAAATAGGTAATGATAAACTTTTTTAAATGAATTCTTCATTAATTCCACCCCAATTTTCGAACACATGTTTGTTTAAAATTATTATACGAACATTTGTTCAGGAAAACAAGTTTTTTGTTAAAAAACTTCTTAACTTGAAAATATCTTTCTTTTAGTGCAAACTAGATGTAATAGCTTTTTATAGGGGAGTATGGCATGACAGAAAAAGGTTTGTTACTTGTCCTTTCGGGTCCTTCTGGAGTAGGAAAAGGAACCGTTAAAAGTGCAATCGTTGAGAATCAGGTTTTTCCATTTGAGTATTCAGTTTCAATGACAACTAGAAAACCTAGACCTGGCGAAGTTGATGGCGAAGATTATTTTTTTGTGAGTAAAGAACGATTTAAGCAAGCTATTAATCAGGGAGAGCTTTTAGAATATAATCGTTATGTCAATAATTATTATGGCACACCCCTTGCTCCAGTGAGAAAAATGCTGGATGAGGGTAAGGATGTTTTACTAGAAATTGATGTCAATGGTGCGCAAAAAGTACGTAAGCAAATGCCTGACGGCGTGTTTATTTTTCTAACACCACCTGATTTACATACTTTACATCTACGGTTGGAAAATCGCGGTACAGAGTCAGAGGATGTGATCATGGGTCGCATTAAACAAGCACGTCAAGAAATTCTGGTAATGCAAGACTATGATTATGCAGTTGTTAATGATACTGTTGCTAATGCTGTTGATCACATTAAGGCAATTGTCGATGCCGAACATGTTAGTGTTAACCGTGTAATTGACACATATCGTAAAATGGTCAGAGAGGATTAAAAATGAGAGTTACATATCCATCAATTGATAAATTGTTAGATCGCGTTGATTCGCGTTATTCATTGTCGGTACTTGCTGCTAAAAGAGCACATGAACTTGAAGCGGGTGAGCCTGAAGCGTTGAAAAAGTATAAGGCACTTAAGCCTGTTGGAAGAGCTTTAGAGGAAATTGAGGCTGGTAAGGTTACAGTTGATACAAATCACTCAGCCCAATAATAATTGTCCAAAGTTATGACCTTCATCCGAAAAGATGAAGGTTATTTTTTAAGGGTGAGTAATATGATAGCGCAAATTATTGTTGACATTGCAGCTAAACAGACAGATCGCATTTTTGAATACCATGTTCCCGATGAATTAATCGATGTGGCAATTGGGTCACGAGTTTTTGTTCCATTTGGTTCTCGAAAATTACAGGGCTTTGTTATAGGGCTCAGTAAGACAAGTGATTTTCAAGGAAAACTTAAGGACTTATTACTAGTGGTTGATGAGTTGCCTCCTTTAACACCAGAATTAGTTTCATTATCTAAAACACTAGCTAATGAAATTTTTTCTTATCGGATTTCAATTTTAAAAACAATGCTCCCTAGAGTCATGCGTGCCAATTATCGTAAAATTCTAATTCCAATTTCGGATCAGGCGAAAAAAAATTCCTTTTTTAAAGGAAAAATAGTTGACTTAAATCAAATTAAGTCTAGTCATGAGGTTGCCTATATACACCAGTTAATAAAAAAGCAAGATGCCAAAATTGAATACATTGTTGAAAATCAAGCAAAAACTAAAAAGGAAAATTTATATTCCTTAGAATTAACTAAAGATAAATATTTACAAGCTTATGAATCGCTTAGGCAAAATGCGGTAAAGCAAAGGCAATTACTGCAATATTTAATTACAAATTATTCCGCTTTTCCTAAGATGCAATCAGTTATTGAAAAAGATACGGGAATTAAGACTGCCACACTGACTAGTGCTGTTGCCAAAGGGTGGTTAAAAAAAGAATCAACTGAAATTTATCGTGATCCATTAGTTGACTATAAACAATCTGTTCATTCTTCTAAAATTATTTTAAATGATGAACAAGCAGCTGCTTTGAATCAAATTTCTAATGCAATTCAAAATTGTACTCCACAAACGTTTTTGCTTGAAGGCGTTACTGGTAGTGGAAAGACAGAGGTCTATTTACAAGCGATTAGTCAAACTTTGTTAATTGATAAAAATGCATTGATGTTAGTGCCAGAAATTTCTTTAACTCCTCAAATGGTCGCGCAAGTTAAGTCTCGCTTTGGTCAGCAAGTTGCAGTTTTACATAGTGGATTATCAGAAGGTGAATTATATGATGAATGGCGTAGAATTCGTCGTGGGGAGGTTCGCGTAGTAGTTGGTGCCCGCAGTGCTGTTTTTGCACCCTTAACAAATATCGGACTGATTGTAATCGATGAAGAGCATGAAGCATCATATAAACAGGAAGATAATCCTCGTTATCATGCACGCGATGTGGCCAGGTGGCGTAGTCAATATAATTCTTGTCCGCTGATATTAGGAAGTGCAACACCATCGTTAATGAGTCGCGCAAGAGCACAAAAGGGAGTTTACCAACTGCTTAAGCTCTCTCAAAGAGCTAATAAGCAAAAGTTGCCTGAAGTTAAATTGATTGATTTAAAAGATGCAAATTTTGCTGGAAACCAATTTGATGTAAGTGAACAATTATTGTTAGCTATTAAAGAGCGCTTAGCCAAAAAAGAACAAGTAATTTTAATGCTCAATAGGCGTGGTTATGCAAATTTTATGTTATGTCGTGAATGTGGTTATGTGATGGAATGTCCTAACTGTGATCTTTCTTTAACCATGCATAAAGATGTTCAACAAATGCAGTGCCATTATTGTGGATTCACAACCACAATACCGAAGAGATGCCCTAAGTGTCAGAGCCAGCAAATTCGTTTTCTAGGAACAGGGACACAAAAAGTAATGCAAGAATTGCAGGATCTGATATCCAATATTCGAATCTTACGGATGGACGTCGATACAACTAGACGTAAAGGTGAATTTAAGAGGATCCTTGACGATTTTGCAAATTATCAAGCCGATGTATTATTAGGAACACAAATGATTGCCAAGGGGTTAGACTTTCCTAATGTAACGCTTGTAGGTGTGGTGAACGCTGATACTGGTTTGTGGCTTCCAGATTATAATGCTTCTGAACGAACATTTGAATTGCTAACTCAAGTTTCTGGTAGAGCAGGTAGAGCCAAGAAAAAGGGTGAGGTAATTATTCAAACTTTTAATCCTGATCATTATGCGATAAAATTTGCTCAAACACAGGATTATGAACGCTTTTATGCTTATGAAATGCGTGTTCGTCATGCTGGAAATTATCCACCATATTTTTATACTGTTTTAATTTCAGTAGCTGCAAAAAAAGAGCAGAATGCAGCTCGTGCAGCATTTAAAATTAAGAATTATCTTCAACAACAATTAAAACAAACGACAATTATTTTGGGTCCGACACCAAGTGCAATTTCTCGTTTAAAAAACAAATTTTATTATCAAATACTGGTAAAATATAAAAAAGAAGAGAATCTAAATCAATTATTGCATCAAATTCAAGATTCTGCACAGAAGGCAAAGAAATATGGCTTGAGTATTTATATTGATAATGAGCCAGAACGAATTATGTAAAGGGGATATGTTTAATGACATCAGTAATATTTATGGGAACACCTAACTTTGCAGTACCAATTTTAAAGGGACTAGTCGAATCCAATTATGAAATTAAAGCAGTAGTAACTCAGCCAGATAAAAAAGTTGGCAGAAAACAGAAGATTACTAAGACGCCTGTCAAAATAGCAGCAGAAAAGCTGAACTTGCCGATTGTCCAACCAGTAAAGTTGTCTGTATCTTCTGAATTGCTCGAATTAATTGATTTGCATGCAGATTTGATTATAACTGCCGCATATGGTCAATTTTTACCAACTAAGTTTTTAAAATCTGTCAAAATAGCAGCAGTAAATGTACATGGATCACTACTACCGAAGTATCGCGGTGGGGCTCCAATTCAATATTCACTGATTAACGGAGAAGCCGAAACCGGCATTACTATTATGGAAATGGTAAAGCAAATGGATGCCGGAGATATTTATGCTCAAAAAGCGATTAATATTGAACCTGATGATACTACGGGAAGTCTATTTGATAAATTAGCAATTATTGGTCGTGACTTACTATTAGAAACTTTGCCCAAAATAATTGCAGATCCACAGGCTAAAGTCGCACAAGATCAATCTAAAGTTGTGTTTTCGCCTAACATTAGTAAAACTCAGGAACAAATTAGATTAAAAATGACTGCGAAAGAGGCGAATAATTTAATTAGAGCCTTAAACCCTGCTCCTGGTGCTTATTTATTGGTAAAGGGAAAGCGAATTAAGGTATGGCGCGCAAAAGTTAGCTCGGAAAAGACCACATTACCGGCAGGTAGTTTAGTTGCCAGTGCAGATCGTTTTGCGATTAGTTTTGCTCAAGGCACTGTTTTAGACTTATTAGAGGTGCAACCAGCAGGCAAAAAAACATTAGAAATAAAAAATTTTCTTAATGGTCAAGGCAGTAAATTTAAAGTGGGAGAAAAAATAGTTGACAATTAAAAGTGCTCGTGCTGTTGCTTTAGATACACTGATGCGTGTTTTTCGCAATAATTCTTATTCTAATCTTAGTTTAAATAATGCTTTAAAAAGAGCAGATTTATCACAAACTGATTGTAAATTTGCTACAAGGTTGGTTTATGGAACAATTCAATACAAAATTTACTTAAAGTTTCAGCTTCAAGACTTAATTAAAACCAAATTAAAGGAAGGGTATATTGAGCCCTTGCTGTTGATGTCGGCATATCAAATCTTGTTTTTGAATAAAGTGCCTAATAGGGCTGTTTTGAATGAAGCAAATATTTTGGCGAAAGAATTTGGTCGTTTGCATTCTACAGGTTTTAAAGTTGTTAACGGCGTTTTACGTTCACTTATTCGTCGTGGACCGATTTTACCTAAAACCACTGATAAAGTAACTTATTTGAGTATAAAAGAGAGCACGCCAGAATGGTTAGTTCAATATTTAATTGATCATTGGGGGAGCAAAAGAGCATCAAAAGTGCTTGCAAGTATTAATGAACCAGCTAAAAATACTGTTCGTATTTCACGCTTAGCAAATGTAAACGATGTAAAAAAAGAATTAATTAATTTAGGTTTTTCTTATCAGGAATCTGAATTAACTAGTGATGAATTGATTTTAAATCATGGTGGAATTAGTTCAACGAAACTTTTTCAAAATGGTTTATTGACAATTCAAGATGAAGCTGCTAGCTTGGCGGTAAATGCCTTTGATTTTGATGGAAATGAACAGGTTTTAGATGCTTGTAGTGCCCCAGGTGGTAAAACGGAACAGATCGCTGAGCAAATTCCTTTAGGAAATGTAATGGCATTAGATATACATCAGAAAAAACTAAACTTAGTTGAACAAAACAGTTCTAGGATGGGTGTTAAAAAGCTCATTAATACAAAAGAACTGGATGCGCGCCAAGCTGACCATTTATTTGAAAAAGGTCAATTTGATAAAATTTTAGTAGATGCGCCATGTTCAGGTTTGGGTCTTCTTAGGCGTAAACCTGAGATTCGCTACAACAAGAGTTTATCTGATTTAACTAATTTACAAAAAATTCAATTAGCGATTCTTGAGCATGTTAGTTCATTACTGCGGGTAAATGGAGAAATGATTTTTTCTACATGTTCAATTGCTCAAGAAGAAGATGAAGATGTGGTCAATATTTTTTTAGAAAAGCATCCTGAATTTGAATTGAAGCCATTTAAAACTGGTAAAATCACTGTACCAACAGGGATGCTTAAAATTATGCCAGATAATTATCACAGTGACGGATTCTTTATTTCTAAATTTGTAGTACGAGGTTAAGGTTTTGATAAAAACAGCTTTTGCTTCAAGTATCGGTAGGATACGAGAAAGCAATCAAGATTTTGTCCAGGTTTATAAAAATAAAAATGGAGTAACAATGGCAACAGTATGCGACGGAATGGGTGGCCATCAAGGTGGTGACGTTGCGTCAACAATGGCTGTTAGTCATTTGGGCCATAATTTTAGTATGACTGATTTTACTGATTGTGAAAGTGCACATAAATGGCTAGACGTTCAATTAAGTGTTGAAAATGAAACAATTTTAAAAACTGCTGACCGTTTTCCTGATTTAAATGGAATGGGCACAACCATAGTTTTAGCAATTGTATTTGCTCAAGAAGCTCTGATTGCACATTTAGGTGATTCACGTGCATATGAGTATACTGAGGGAAAATTCATTCAACTAGTAGAAGACCATTCTTTAGTTAATGAGCTTATTAAAATGGGGCAAATTACTAAGCAACAAGCTCAAAATCATCCCCAAAAGAATATTATTACTCAGTCATTAGGTGTCTCCAGCACCATTGATCCTGAATTTCGGCAAATTGAACTGAAGGAAAATGATCTTATTCTGTTATGTACTGATGGATTAACTAATTCACTAAGTGACCCACAAATACAACAAATTTTGGCGACACGTGATTTATCTCTTAAACAACGTTGCCATAAATTGATTAATGAAGCTAATCGCTTGGGTGGTGGTGACAATATTACGGTCTGCTTGATTCTAAAAGAAGGTGGTGATGAGCGGTGATTGATAGGGGCTATTTATTAGGCGATCGCTATCGCATTATAGATACACTAGGTGAAGGTGGTATGGCCAATGTTTATCTAGCTGAAGATATTATCTTGCAACGTAAAGTTGCCGTTAAAATCTTACGGCTTGATTTACAAAAAGAACCGCAAACATTAGCCCGATTTCAACGTGAAGCATTAGCAACCAGTGAACTTAGCCATCCTAATATCGTGATGGTATTAGATGTTGGTACTGATCAAGGGTTGCCGTATATGGTTATGGAATATGTTGATGGCCCAGATTTAAAAGACTATATTAGACTTAATGCCCCGTTAGCTTTACATGATGTTATCCGTATAATGGACCAAATATTAAGTGCAATGGAGTTAGCACATAAGCATAATGTGATTCATCGTGATTTAAAGCCACAAAATATTTTGATGGATAAGCGTGGCAATATTAAAATTGCTGATTTTGGTATTGCAGTAGCATTAAATCAGAATTCAGTTACACAAACTAATTCCGCAGTTGGTTCGGTTCATTATATGTCACCAGAACAAACTCGGGGTGGACTTGTTACTAAACAGTCAGATATTTATTCACTTGGTATAATTTTATATGAATTAATCACAGGTTCTGTTCCATTCAATGGTGATTCAGCAGTGGCGATTGCGCTTAAGCATGCCCAAGAAGCAATCCCGTCTATTAAAGAGAAAGATGATCAGGTTCCTCAGTCTTTAGAAAATGTTGTCTTAAAAGCAACAGCCAAGGATCCAAGAAATCGGTATGCTTCAGTACATGAAATGCAGAGTGACTTGGATACAAGCTTAAATCCTGAACGTGCTAATGAGCCGGCATATGCAGATGGACGAGGAATTAATAATGATGAAACCATTGTTTTACCCAATTTCAAGCCGGCAAAAATACCTAAGGATAGTTCAGAAAAAAAGGTGAATGCAATTTCACATTCTGGAAATGATGATCAAGTTAAAAGAACAGCTTTTTTTCAAAATTTACGTAAATATAAATGGTGGTGGCTGTTTGTTGGTGTTGCCGCTATCTTAGTCATTTTTTTGATGGCTTTTGTTCTATCTGGTAGAAATAATCATGAAGTTCGCATTCCAGATGTCACTAATTTAACTGAACAAAGTGCGCGTGATAGGTTAGAAAATGTTGGTCTCAAAGTTGGTCGAATTAAGCATAAGAGTTCGGATAATATTGCTCAAGGAAAGGTAATTAAAAGCTCTCCTGGAGCAGGACACAATATTAAACGGGGGCGATTTATTGACCTTTATATTTCTGACGGAGCAGGAATGGTTAAAGTTCCCGATGTAACGGGTGAAGATTACCAGAGTGCAGTAGTTAAATTGGAAAAATTAGGATTTGAGGTTATTCGCGAAAATCAGTATTCTTCTAATGTCCCATTTGGAGCAGTTATCTCTCAAAGCATTGCTGCGGATGTCGAAGTCAAGCCAGCACAAACAACAATTACGCTGAGTGTTTCTAAAGGAAATGATGATCGCTTTAAAAATGATTCTGTCAAATTACCAGACTTACGTAATAAGTCACTTAAAACTGCTCAGAAATTTGCACATCGCCATGGCTTGACCTTGCAAGTAAATCCAACTTATTCTAGCAAAGTTAAAAAAGGAATGGTCATATCAATGAGTCCTGCATCCGATACTGAAGTTTCTCATGGTAGTACGATTACGGTAAGTGTTTCTGAAGGACCAAAAAAGGAAAAAGATTCTACTGCAATTAAAACGTTTACCGTTACGTATGAAAAAAATGATGAAGATACAGAAAGTCGTGGTAATCATATTCAAATATATATTTCTGATGACAATCATTCTCTGAATAATATTTATCGTGATTTGTACATTAAGCGCGACGTAAACTTTTCAATTCCATTTTTGCTTAAGCAAGGTGCTGGTGCTTTAAGAGTCGTTCGTGATGGACAAATAATATTAAATGAGAAGGTCAAGCAATGATAAAGCAAACTGAGGGAATTGTAATTGGCTTAATTGCTGGATTTTATGATGTTAAAACCGTTAGTGGCGTTGTTAGAACTAGGGCTCGCGGGGTTTTTCGAAAGAACAAATTAAAGCCTACAGTTGGGGATCATGTTCGCATTCAACTCGATGAACAGGGAACTAACTATTTGGTGGAAGTCTTACCAAGATCTAATTTAATTGGGAGACCGGCAGTAGCAAATGTTGACCACGTTTTATTAGTTATTTCGGCGGTTGAACCGGACTTTTCATTGCAGTTGTTAGATCGTTTCTTAACCTTTTTTTCTTGGCAAAATGTAGCTGTAAGTATCTATTTATCGAAAACTGATATCGCTTCAAACGTTCAATTAGAAAAAATAAGGCAAGATTTAGTATATTACGAAAAAATTGGGTATCCAATTTTTGATAACTGGCAAAAATTAGCTAATGAATTATCAACAATGATTGCTAATGGTCAGGTTTGGACTTTAGCAGGACAATCAGGAGCTGGTAAATCAACCCTGATTAATCATTTAAGACAAGATTTGAATCAAGCGACCCAAGCTATTTCCACTAGCTTAAATCGAGGTAAACACACGACTAGAACTGTGCAGTTATTTCAATTAGGTCAAGGTTTTTTGGCCGACACTCCTGGCTTTTCTGCTATTGATCTTACTCCAATTAAAATAAATGAGTTGTGTGAATATTTAGTTGAATTCAAAAAAGCTAGTGTACATTGCAAATTTCGTGGTTGCCAGCATCTTAAAGAACCACAGTGTGCGGTCAAGTGTTTAGTTGAAAATGAAAAAATCAAACGGAGTCGGTATGATGATTATCTCCTTATGAGAGCAGAAATTGCTAATGGCCGTCTTCCTGAGTATTTGAAGTGAGGAAAGATATGTTAATTGCACCTTCAATTTTAAATATTGATAATTTGAAATTAAGTGAAAGTATTAAAATAGCTGCGGAAGCTGGAATTACCCGTTTTCATATTGATATTATGGATGGTCATTTTGTACCTAATCTGTCTTTTGGCCCGCAATTGGTAGCAGATTTCAAACGTGACTTCCCACAACTTGAAGCAGAAGTACATTTGATGAGTAATAATCCAGATGATATGGTACCAGCATTTGTTAAAGAGGGAGCGGATGTGATGCTTCTTCATTATGAATCTATGCCTGAGGATAAGCTCAATTACTGGTTAGATTACTTGAAACACCACCAAGTTAAGACTGGAATGGCACTCAATCCAGATACTCCAATTGAAGTTCTGACTAAGTATATGTCTATGCTTGACCAGGTATTGTTAATGACGGTTTATCCTGGTTTTGGAGGACAAAAGTTTATCCCGGAATCAACTCAAAGAATTAATCAAGCAGTTAATTTGTTGCAAAATAAAATTCCAGTTGAAGTTGATGGTGGAATCAATGCTGAAACAGCCAAGATTGCTCGAAAAGCTGGTGCAAGTATTTTTGTTGCTGGTTCGTATATCTTTTGTCAAAATAATATTGCTGGACAAATTAATGAACTAAATGGTGTTTTACGATGAAAGGACTTGCACTTTTAGGGGCTCCAAAAGCTCAATGGCCCTGCGATATTAAAAAACAAATTGTAGCTGTTCAACAAATGGCTGGATTATTAATTGGGGTTGATCGTGGTAGCTTGTTATTGGAAGAGCTGGGGTTTGTTCCTGATTTAGCAGTTGGTGATTTTGATTCGTTACAAAAATTTGAATTAGCCAAGATTCAAAAAAATGTAGCTGACATTCGTTATTCAGTCCCGGAAAAAGATTTGACCGATACCGAGTTAATGCTTAGATATGCGTTTGAAAATTATCGTCTTGACCATTTAACTGCAATTGGGGCAACAGGTGGTCGACTTGACCATTTTTTGACTAATTTATTTATGCTGTTGAAGCCGGAATTTAACGGGTACGCGGAAAAAATTGAGTTTTTGGATTTACAAAATTCTTTTAAATTTTATAATTCTGGTACACATATAATCCGAAAAAAGAAAGATTATACATATTTTGGAGTAGTTCCACTAACCGCAGTGCAGGATTTAAGCATTGTTGGAGCTAAATACGATTTGCAAAGTTATTCTACAAAAATACCAGTTTCACTAAGTTCTAATGAATTTTTATCAGAAAAAGATTATTTCAAATTATCATTTACAACGGGTACGGTAGCAGTTATACAGTCAAAAGATGTTGATCGCTATCAAAATTTTGATTTTAGATAAAACAAAAAGCTGACAGAAGAAATTCTGTCAGCTTTTTGTTTGCAATTAGGCACGGGTAACTTTACCAGATTTTAAAGTCTTAGTTGAAACCCATACACGTTTTGGTTTACCATCAACAAGAATACGAACTTTTTGAAGGTTTGGCTTCCACGCACGACGTGATGAATTCAAAGCGTGTGAACGTGTATTACCAAAAGTGGTCTTTTTACCAGTTATATAATCTTTTGCCATTTGCTAAACCTCCTTTATTGTGTTTTCATACTAAATAAAGATAGCATAATTTAAAAATCATTGCAACCGCAAAACTATTTTTTGTAAATGGAATTTTGACTTAATATTTGATTACTATGATAAAATAGATTCATAATATCGAGAACAATGATATGGAGGATAAAGATGGCTGTTAAAATCAAAACAAAAAATGGTTTGATTGATATTTCAAACGGGGTAATTGCTATTGTCGTTGGTAGCGCAGCTACATCCAATTACGGCGTTGTTGGAATGGCATCAAAGAATGCTATTCGTGATGGATTCGATGGAATTCTGAATCGCGCAAATTATAAGCGTGGTGTTGTAGTCAAATCAGATGATAATAAGATTACAATTGATGTCTATATTATCGTAGGTTACGGTTTAAAGATTTCAGAAGTTAGCCGTAATGTACAGGATAGTGTTAAATTTAATTTGAAAAATCAACTGGGGATTGACACACAAGCTGTCAATGTCATCGTTCAGAGTGTTAAATTGCTTGACGAATAGCTCAAGCGGAGGTTTAGAATATTGGTTTTAAAGGAAATAGATAGCAAAAAATTTAGAGATATGGTTCGAGTGGCCACACATCGTTTAGGTCGAAATGCAGAGTTTATCAACTCTTTGAACGTCTTTCCTGTTCCAGATGGTGATACCGGAACAAATATGAACTTGACTATTGAAAGTGGCGCCAGGGCAGTTAGTGAGAATCCTAGCTCAAAGGTTGGAGATTTAACTGAAAGTCTTGCAAAGGGAATGCTAATGGGTGCACGTGGTAATAGTGGTGTTATTTCTTCACAATTATTTAGAGGCGTGTATAAAGCCACACAGGGCATGAATACTCTAAATGCCCAAGAACTAGCAAATGCTTTTTCAAATGGAGTTGCAACAGCATATAAGGCAGTGATGAAACCGGTTGAAGGTACTATTCTGACAGTTGCTCGAATTGCTGCTCAAGAAGGAGCAAATAAAGCTAACGAAACTGATGATATCGAAGAAGTGATGAAGGCCATAGTTGAAGGGGCAAAAAGAGCCCTTAAAACAACCCCAGATTTATTGCCAGTGCTTAAACAAGTAGGTGTGGTTGACTCAGGTGGACAAGGATTATTATTTATCTATGAAGGCTTTTTAGAAGGACTATTAGGAGAAAGCTTTGCTGATCGCTATCAACCAGATGAAGGCGAAATGGATGAAATGATTAATGCCATGCATCATCAATCAGTACAAAGTCAGTTATCAACTCAAGACATTGATCATGGATATTGTACAGAGATAATGGTAGATTTAACTGCCGATATTCCTGATAAAAAGACCTTCAATCTTGAAGAATTTCGGGCTCACCTTTCTGAACTAGGCGACTCCTTATTAGCTGTTTCAGATGATGAAGTCGCAAAGGTTCATATTCATACTGAACATCCAGGTGAAATTTTCACTTATGGTAGCCAATTTGGTCAACTAGGTAAGATAAAAATAGATAATATGCGGATTCAGCATGAAACAATTGTTAATAACAATGAAGAAAATCAAGAAAGTGTTGATTTTGCTGTGATTGCAGTTGCTTCTGGAAATGGTATTCGCAAATTATTCGAAAGTGAAGGTGTGAATAGGATTATCTCTGGCGGTCAAACGATGAATCCGTCAACTCAAGATATCATTGATGCCATTAAGAAATCAGGAGCTAAGCAAGCGATTGTGTTACCTAATAACGGTAACATTGTAATGGCCGCTAAACAGGCTGGTGAAGTTAGTGATATTCCAGTTGGTATTGTTCCATCGAAAACAATATCACAAGGGTTAACGGCAATGTTATCATTTGATCCCGATGATAGTCTTGAAGCCAATATCCAAAATATGTCTAATGCGCTTGAAACAGTGGTTTCAGGTGAAGTTACGCAAGCCAATCGTGACACATCAATTAATGATATTGATATTCATAAGGATGACTATCTTGGCATTATTGATGGTGAGATTCAAGTTGCTACAACTGATTTAATTAAGTCAACTACGACAATGATTGAAAAAATGCTAGATGAAGATTCAGAAATTATCACAATTATGTTCGGTCGTGATTCTAATCAGCAACAAGCTCAACAGATTGTCAGTGCACTAGAAGAAAAGCATGATGATCTTGAGTTCGAAGTTCATAATGGCGGTCAACCAGTTTATAATTTCTTGATTTCTGTTGAATAGAAAATGAATACGGAAAAGGTATTTGCCCCTGTAACAAATTTAAAGGGAGTAGGAATAAAAACTGCCGCAGCATTAGGTAGTCTCGGCATTTACAGCATTTATGATTTGCTTTTCTATTTTCCTTTTCGCTACGATGAGCTTCAGGCGATTCCTCTTGATCAGATCATGGATGGTCAAAAGGTAATGTTGAAAGGAATTGTTGCAACTGCAGCCTTTATTAGCCGTTTTGGTTCCAAAAAAAATCGTCTCAGCTTTAAGATGCAAATTGACCATGAAGTTATCATGGTCAATTTTTTTAATCAGCCCTGGTTAAAAGATAAAATTGTGATTGGCAAAGAAATTGCTGTTTATGGTAAGTATAATGCTGCTAGACAAAGTCTTTCGGGTTTTAAATTTGTAGCTGCTAAAGAAAATGATAGTGGGATGGCCCCAATTTATTCAGTTAATCGAAATATAAGACAAAAAAAGTTAGTTGACTTAATTAATCTTGCTTTAAATGATTACTTATCAGACATAGAAGATATTGTACCTCAAGAAATACGGCAGAAATATCGCTTGCTCACTGAGCAAGAAATCATTATACAAATGCACCATCCTCATAATTCTTATGAAGCTGAATTGGCCAAAAGAAGTGCGATTTTTAGAGAGTTTTTCTTGTTTCAGACGGAACTTGCTCAGTTAAGTGAATACGGTAATCAAACTAAGGGGATTGCCAAACAATATGATTTGGTTGAAATTGCTAAGTTGACTAAGGAGTTGCCCTTTGAATTATCGGATGATCAAAAGAAAGTTATCAATGAAATCTATGCTGATATTCATTCTGAAAAGCAAATGAATAGACTTTTACAAGGGGATGTTGGATCTGGAAAAACAATTGTGGCAATTTATGTGCTTTTTGCTGCAGTAACAGCTGGCTTTCAAGCTGCGCTAATGGTTCCTACAGAGATTTTGGCTACGCAACATTTTAAAAAGGTTGAGGAACTCTTGAACCCGTTAGGCGTTAGAGTAGCACTTCTGACTGGATCAACCAAAGCTTTAGAAAGACGTGAAATTTATCGAGAGTTAATTGACGGTACCATTAATGTGGTTATTGGTACTCACGCATTGATTCAGCCCAAGGTAATCTTTAAAAATTTGGGAATTGTAATTATTGATGAACAGCACCGTTTTGGTGTGAGTCAAAGGCAGGCATTAAGCAATAAAGGGTGTGTGCCCGACATTTTGACGATGACTGCAACACCAATCCCCCGAACTCTAGCTTTGACTGTTTATGGAGAAACAACAATCTCGGAAATTCATCACTTACCAGCTGGACGCAAGCAAATTATTTCTACTTGGAAAACAACTGGTCAAATGGCTCAAGTTTATCAATTAATGCAGCAACAACTGGCACAAGGATATCAAATCTATGCTGTAACTCCTTTAATTACCGAATCTGAGGCTCTTGATTTAAAAAACGCTGAAGAACTTTGGGCGAAATTATGTCATGATTTTCCTAAACAAAAAGTTGTTTTACTTCATGGGCAGATGTCGGGAGCCAAAAAAGATGAGATAATGACGGATTTTGCAGATGGTCAAATTGATATTCTGGTTGCAACAAGTGTTATTGAAGTTGGTGTTGATGTAGCTAATGCCAACATGATGATTATTTATAATGCTGACCGTTTTGGTATTAGTCAGCTGCATCAATTGCGTGGTAGAATTGGGCGAGGCAACACCCAAAGTTATTGTGTGTTTTTAGCTGATCCTAAAACTGAAGCTGGGAAAGCAAGAATGAGAGCGGTCGCTGGAACAACTGATGGCTTCAAGCTAGCTAAAGAAGATCTGAAATTACGTGGTGAAGGTGATTTGTTTGGTAAGGCACAGTCTGGGCTGCCAGAATTTCAGGTTGGAAATGTAATAAATAATTATGAAACACTAGCAGTTGCACACCAGGTAGCATTTGACTTAATAAAAGAAGATCCCAAACTAAAAGAGCCGGGACATAAGACTTTAAAGCAAGTGCTAAAATATAAAGAAATACAGCATGAACGAACATAGGAAAGATTGTGGTAATAAATGAGAACAATTGCAATAGATGCAATGGGCGGCGAAAATGCTCCGAAGGCAATTGTCCAAGCCGTTTTGCAAGCAAAAGCCGAATTAACGCAAACCAAATTTATTTTATTTGGTGATCTAAACAAAATAAAGAACTTAGTCGGTAATGATACCGATCGAGTTGAAATTGTTGCGACAACACAAGTCATTAATGATGAAGATGAGCCTGTTAAAGCAATTCGAGCCAAAAAAGATTCTTCATTAGTTGTTGCAGCGCAATACGTGAAGCAAGGTAAAGCAGACGCTTTGCTTTCATTAAGCAATACAGGCGCGATTTTAGCATGTGGTATTTTTATTATTGGTCGAATTAGTGGCGTAGCTCGGCCAGGATTGATGCCTACTTTACCTGTTAAAAATTCAGATAATGGCTTCAATATGATTGATGTTGGCGCTAATGCTAAATCCAAGCCTGAATATATATTGGATTGGGCTAAAATGGCTTCATATTATGCAGAAAAGGTCAGGGGAATTAAAAATCCTAAAGTGGCATTGTTAAATAATGGAGCTGAAAGCGATAAAGGAGACGAACTACATCAAAAAGCCTATAAATTGTTACTTGATAGTCAACTCAATTTTATTGGTAATATTGAAGGAAATGAGTTACTTGATGGTAAGGCTGATATTGTCGCCACAGATGGTTTTACTGGTAATGCTGTATTAAAAAACATTGAGGGGACCGCAAGTGTTTTAATACATTTATTGAAGGATAGCTTATTTAATAACGGCTTTTTTGTTAAGCTGGGAGCTGGATTAATTAAAGGTGCGCTTAAAACGTTAGTGTCAAAATTTGATGTCGATAAGTACGGTGGTGCAGTTTTGTTA
This sequence comes from Lactobacillus sp. X-49, assembly GCF_057063645.1. Classification (NCBI taxonomy): domain Bacteria; kingdom Bacillati; phylum Bacillota; class Bacilli; order Lactobacillales; family Lactobacillaceae; genus Lactobacillus; species Lactobacillus sp. X-49. Next base: position 63,171 of record NZ_JBXSQM010000007.1, on the reverse strand, counting down.
GGAGTAAATGCCCCAATAGTTAAAACACACGGTCGTTCAGGCAAAAGGGCAATATATTATACAATTAAGCAAGTTGACAAAATCTTGTCTGAAAAAATCATTGCTGATTTTAAGGCAGAATTTACTCATCATAAATAACTTATAAAGGAGAACTATAATGACTGAAAATGAAATTTTTTCAAAAATACGTGATATTTTAGCAGATAATTTTGAGGTAAATAAGGATGAAATAACCAAAAACACTAATTTTACTAGTGATTTGGACGCTGATTCCATTGATTTAGTTGAATTTATTTTGCAACTAGAAGATGAATTTGGCGCCGAGATTCCTGATGAAGATGCCGAAAAAATCAAAACGGTTGGTGATGCAGTGAGTTATATCTTAGCGCATCAAAAATAATTTATAGAAAATCGCTATGAAATTTGCATCTAAGCGATTTAATGTATATAATTAGAAATTAAATAAATTTATTAATTATCTTTAATAAATTCGTTGAAGATTGAGAGGGGAAATGACCTTTGGAAAAACAAAGTGATCTCTTGCTAGATATCCAGCATTTGCATACTGCATACCGTTTACAAGGAAAATTTTATGATGCTGCGGATGATATCAATATCACATTGAAGCGTGATGAAATTTTATCAGTTGTTGGTGAGTCTGGGTGTGGTAAGAGTACAATTGCTGCAAGTATTATTGGTCTTTATGATCACAAAAATACGAAAGTAACCGGTGATATTTTATACAATGAATTAAATCTAGTAGGGTTAAATGAGGCCTTATTCGATAAGATTCGTGGTAATAAGATTGGGATGATTTTTCAAGATCCACTTGCAAGTTTAAATCCATTAATGCGCGTGGGTGATCAAGTTGCGGAAACACTTTATTACCATACTGATATGAATGAAAAAGAGCGTCATTCCCGTGTAATTGAATTGTTTAATCAGGTTGGGATGCCAAAGCCTGAAGAAACATATGCCATGTATCCGTTTGAACTTTCAGGTGGGTTACGCCAAAGAATCGTGATTGCAATGGCTATTGCCTGCAAACCTGAAATCATTATTGCTGATGAACCAACTACTGCTTTGGATGTTACCATTCAAGCTCAAATTTTAGATTTACTTGAAGATATTCAGAGACAATCACATTCGGGAATTATATTAATTACTCATGACTTGGGGGTTGTTGCTGAAACCGCTGATCAAGTTGCTGTAATGTATGCAGGTCAAATCGTTGAAAAAGCGGATGTAAAAACGATTTTTGAGCATCCACTTCACCCGTATACTCGTTCGCTTTTGAATTCAATGCCACAATCTGAAGATGAAGAAGAGGATTTGCATGTTATTCAAGGAACGGTTCCATCATTGCAAAATATGCCACATGAAGGTGATCGCTTTGCTGCAAGAATCCCGTGGATTCCTGAAACTGCTCATGAAAAAGAGCCTGTAATGCATGAAGTTGAACCTAATCATTGGGTAAGATGTACTTGCTGGAAAACGTTCCACTTTCAAGATAAGGTAAGTGGGGATTAATTTATGGCTAAAGAAATTATTCAAGTAAAAAATTTAAAGGTCCACTATCCAATTAGATCCGGTTTTTGGAATCGGATTACGGATTATGTGCGGGCTGTTGATGATGTTAGCATTACAATTAATGAGGGTGAAACGTACGGCTTAATTGGCGAATCAGGTTCAGGAAAATCCACAACTGGTAAAGCAATTGTTGGTGTTGAGCAAGTTACCAGTGGGCAAATTATTTATAAGGGCGTTGACATTACTAAGGCTAAAAATAGACGCAGACTTAATTATAATAAAGATGTCCAAATGATTTTTCAAGATTCAATGTCTAGTTTGAATCCACGAAAGAGAATAGAAGATATTATCGCTGAACCAATTCGCAATTTTGAGAATCTAACTACTGATCAAGAACGTGATCGAGTTCAAGAATTGCTTGATATTGTGGGGATGCCTAGTGATGCAATATATAAGTTTCCACATGAATTTTCAGGAGGTCAAAGGCAGAGAATTGGTGTTGCTCGTGCAGTTGCTACAAAGCCAAGATTAATTGTTGCAGATGAGCCAACTAGTGCTTTGGATTTATCTGTTCAAGCTCAAGTTTTGAATTTCATGAAGCATATTCAGCAACAGTATAATATAGCTTATTTATTTATTTCTCATGATTTAGGTGTTGTCAAGCATATGTCAGAAAATCTAGCAATCATGCACAGAGGTCGTTTGGTTGAAATTGGAAGTCGAAAAGATATTTATAGGCATCCAATGCATATTTATACTAAACGGCTATTGTCTGCTATTCCTGTTGTTGATGTTGAGCATCGAGAAGAAAATAAAAAGCATCGTCAGGAAGTCGAACAGGAATTTCAAAATGATCAGGGCAAATGGTATGACAAGTCTGGAAGAGTATTTCCGCTACAACAAGTTTCAGGTGATCATTGGGTAGCACTTCCAAAAGATGAAGTTGAACAAGAAGAGCTTAAGGAAGAGGGGCGCGACTAATAATGTGGAAAACAGTCTTAAGACGTATATTAATCATGATCCCACAATTAATTATTTTGAGTATTTTGGTTTTCTTCTTAGCTAAAATGATGCCTGGGGATCCATTTAGTGGGCAAATTAATCCGAATACAGATCCTAAGCAAATAGCTGCTTTGAAGCAAGCAGCTGGATTGAATGATCCAGCACCGGTTCAATATGCTCGTTGGGTGGGCAATGTCTTTAAAGGTGATTTAGGTACTAGTTATATACAGCATGTTCCTGTAACTTCTTTGATTGCTGATCGTGCTATAAATACATTTTGGTTATCTCTATTAACGACAATTATTACTTATGCTATCTCGATACCTTTAGGCGTTGTTGCTGGACGTCATCAAGATGAGTGGCAAGACCAAGCAGTTCAAATTTTTAATTATGTTACCTTTGCTGTTCCAGCATTTGTTTTCTTTATTTTAGGAATTTGGTTATTTGGTTTTACACTTGGGTGGTTCCCAATTAGTGGATCTGTTTCCCCTAATGCATCTGGATTCTGGGGTACATTAGGAAGTCAAATTTATCATATTTTATTACCAGCTATTTTAACTGCTGTAATAACTACAACTTCAATTGTGCAATATTTAAGAACTGGAATTGTTGATAATAAAGTCGAAGACTATGTTCGTACAGCCCATAGTAAAGGGGTACCGGAAAATGTGGTATTTAACAAGCATATTTTACGTAATTCATTACTGCCAATTGCATCTTCATTTGGTACGGTAATTACTGGGTTACTCAGCGGTTCAATGGTTGTTGAAATGGTCTTTAGTTATCCTGGAATGGGTAAATTATTCTTAGACTCAATTGGTCAACGTGATTACACTACGTTAACGGCACTGATTTTAATCTTTGGGACTTTAACTTTACTAGGTAATTTATTATCAGATATTATTATGAGTATTGTTGACCCAAGAATCAGAATTAAGTAAGGAGGAAGAGAAATGTCTGAAAAAAAGGAAACTACTTCAACAACAGAAGCAAAAAAGTCTAAAGTATCTTCTCCTGAATCAACCTTTAAAGTAGTTGTACGAGAAATTGTAAGAGATAAAGTTGCTTTAACTGCTTTTATCATAATTGTTTTGATTTTACTATTTACCTTTGGAGGATCATTATTCTTAAATGCAGGTAAGGTTACAGAAGCAAATATTATTGATGCCTATTATGGTTGGGGCGTCAATGGTCATATTCTAGGTACTGATGATGGTGGACGTGATATTTTTAACCTCTTAATCATGGGTGGGCGAAACTCAATTTTAATTGGTTTAGGTGTTACAGCAATTTGTGAAATAGTCGGACTAATTGTTGGGCTAGTGTCTGGCTACTATGGTGGCTATATCGATGCAATCATTATGAGAATTGTTGACTTTATCCAAGTCTTACCAAGAATGCCAATTGAGATTGTGTTGGTTACTGTTATTCCAAATTACAGTCCTCTAAGTTTAGTTTGGATAATTTCGATGTTTGGTTGGCCCAATACAGCAAGGTATTTCCGGGCATTTGTTCTATCACAGCGTGATCGAGACTATGTTTTAGCTTCCAAAACTTCAGGTTCATCAGATTTGAAAATTATGTTTCGAGAAGTCTTACCAAATATTACTTCAATGTTAATTATCGATGTTGTATTAACAATTGCCGGCAATATTGGTATTGAAACAACTCTTTCTTTCATTGGTTACGGTTTGCCGCCAACAGTACCTTCTCTAGGTACATTGATTGGTTTTGCTAATGATCCCGTTAACGTTGTTAGTCGACCATGGCTATGGTTACCAGCGACGATCTTATTACTCGCAATTTCATTAAGTATTAACTATGTTGGTCGAGCCTTGCAACGTGCAGGTGATGCCAGACAACGTGAAAATTAATTTTAAAACAGTTTTGCAAAAGCAAAGCTGTTTTTTCTATGCAATACGCCGCTAATGAATCTTATTTTTTTCTATGCTAGAATATAATTATTAGCTTATTCCGAAAACTTAATAATGATTACTCATTAAATAGATTGGAGTATTTTATATATGAAAAAAACTAAGATTCTTCGTTCTGTAGGAATTGTAACAGCTGCGGCATTGACTTTGGTTGCCTGCGGTAAAAGTGGTAGCAATTCGGCAAATAACGAGAATGCGAAAACGGCAAGTAAATTTCCACAAGCTGTCCCTGTTAAAAAAGCTAAGCAGGGGGGAGCAATAAAATATGCGGTAAAAACTGATACGCCGTTTACTGGTATTTTTTCGGATGAACTATCTACAACTGCTATTGATAGTAATGTTGCTGCACCTGGTGAAGAAGAATTATTTGATACCGACGATAATTATAAGATAACCGATAAAGGTCCAGCTACTATGAAGCTTGATCAAAAAGCAAAAACGATTACGATCACAGTTAAAAACGGCGTTAAGTGGTCCGATGGTAAACAAGTAACTGCAAAAGATATCGAATATCCATATGAAATTTTGGCTAATAAAAAGACAAAGGCACAGCGCTATAGTAGTCAGCTTGAAGAAATTGTTGGTATGAAAGAATACCATGAGGGTAAAGCTAAAACCATCTCTGGGATTGAATTACCAGATGGTGAAAACGGCCGCACGGTTATTTTGCATTTTAAAGAAATGAAGCCAGGGATGTTATACAGTGGTAATGGTTATTTTTGGGAGTATGCATCCCCATATCATTATTTAAAGGATGTACCATTTGAAAAATTACAATCCTCCGATCAAATTCGAAAGAAGCCAATCTTTTTTGGTCCATTTAAAGTCAAGAGCATTGTGCGTGGTCAATCTGTAACTTGGGTTCCCAACAAGTATTACTGGCGTGGTAGACCAAAATTAGACAAAATTACTGCGCAAGTAATTTCACCAAATTCGACTTCACAGGCGATTAAGAGTCATAAATTTGATATAGCAGAAGTAGTTAATGATCAATGGGATCAAGTTAAAAATACCAGTGGAGTCAACTTTATAGCTCAAATTCCATTATCTTATAATTATCTTGGCTTTAAAGTTGGTAAATGGGATGCCAAACAAGGCAAGAATGTGATGGATTCAAAGTCAAAGATGAATAATAAGGCATTGCGGCAGGCAATGGGCTACGCAATGAACGTTGATGCGGTTGATAAGCGTTATACTTCGGGGTTAAGTTTTAAGATACCAACTTTGATACCCGCTCAGTTTGGGGATTACTATGATAAAACTGCTAAGGGCTATGATTATAATCTCAAGAAAGCTAATGAACTTTTAGATAAAGCTGGCTACAAGAAAAAAGGCAAATGGCGCGTTCAACCTAATGGCAAACCGTTAACAATTAATTTTATGGCAAAAACTGGTAGTTCAGTTCAAGAACCAACTATTCAAAATTACATCCAACAATGGAATAAGATTGGCTTAAATGTTAAATTAGTTGGTGGGCGTTTAACAGAATACAATTCATTTTTAGATAAAATTCAAAATGACGATCCAGCAGTAGATGTCTTTTTAGCTGGTTGGAGCTTAGCCAGTGAACCATCACCGGCCTCTCTTTATGGTGAAGGCGCACCAATGAACTATACTAGATTTGTAACCTCGAAAAACACTCGGCTTTTAAATGAAATCGATTCATCAAAATCTTTCGACCATTCATACCGACTACAAAAATTCCATGAATGGCAAAAGTATATGAATGAGGAAGCTTATGTTATTCCTACGGATAATTTATATAAGGTTACAGCAGTTAATAAGAAGCTAACTGGTTATTCAACAAAACCGTCAGATAATTCAAATGGCCACCAGTTATGGGGCGAAGTTGGGTTCGCTAAATAAGTAGTATTAATAATCAGAAAATCTCGAGTAAGCTCGGGATTTTTTTATAAGCAAAAAAGCATAAATTAAAAGATGATAATACAAATTTAACAAATTATGTTGCAAAATTAAATTTTAGTGATAATATTTAATTATTAACTTATTCCAAAACAGCTATAAACATTATAAAGAAGGAGAAATCCATTTATGAAGAAAAATAAATTAATTGGCTCAATTGGAGTTGTAACTGCTGCTGCATTGACTTTAGTTGCTTGTGGCAAAAGTAATAATGCTGGCGGTGATGAGGGCGCTAAAACTGCCAGCAAATTTCCGATGCAAACAGCTGTCAAACCCGCAAAACAGGGCGGGACTGTAAAAGTTGCTGAAGAAACCGATACTCCATTTACTGGTATTTTTAATGAAGAATTACAAATGAGCCAAACTGATGCTGATATAGTAGCACCTGGCTCTGAATCATTATTTGCTACCGATGATCATTACAAGATTAATGATCAAGGTCCAGCTACCTTAAAGCTTGACCGCAAGGCCAAGACTGCTACTATTACCGTGAAAAAGGGAGTTAAATGGTCTGACGGCAAGCAGGTAACGGCTAAGGACGTTGAATATGCATATGAAATTATTGCCAATAAGGCAACTAAGTCGCAGCGTTATTCTTCGCAATTCAATATTATTAATGGCATGGCTGAATACCATGAAGGCAAATCCAAAACCATTTCTGGGATTGAAATGCCTGACGGTGAAAATGGGCGCGTGGTAGTTATCCATTGCAAAGAACTAAAGCCTGGTATGACCAATAGTGGTAACGGTTATATTTGGGAAAATGCGGCACCCTATCACTATTTAAAGAATATTCCGTTTGCTAAATTAGAAGCTTCTGATCAAATCAGAAAGAAACCGCTTTTCTTTGGTCCTTATCAATTACAAAAGGTTGTGCGAGGACAATCAGTAACTTGGGTACCAAACAAATATTATTGGAACGGCAAGCCAAAATTAGATAAAGTTGTGATTTCTGTTGTAGCGCCAACTTCGGCTTCGCAAGCAATTAAGAGTCATAAATTTGATATTGCGCGGGTTGTTAACAATCAATGGAAACAGGTTAAAGACACTAAAGACACAACTTTTGTGGCACATGTTCCATTAGGATACCGTTATATTGCCTTTAAAGTTGGTAAATGGGATGCTAAAAAATCAGAGAACGTAATGGATCCACATGCCAAGATGGGTGATAAGAATTTGCGCCAAGCCATGGCTTATGCAATGAATACCGACGCTGTCTATAAACATTATACTGATGGCTTAAGTTTCCAAATTCCAACCTTGATTCCGGCGCAGTTTGGTGATTACTTTGATAAGGGTAATAAGGGTTATACGTATAATTTAAAGAAAGCCAATGAAATTTTAGATAAGGCTGGCTATAAGAAGAAAGGTAAATGGCGCACTACTCCAGATGGTAAGCCATTGACGATTAACTTCATGGCAATGTCCAAAGACTCTATTCAGGAACCAATTGTCCAAAATTATATTCAGCAATGGAACAAAATTGGTTTGAATGTCAAGCTTGTTGGCGGACGTTTAACCGAATTTAATTCCTTCTATGATAAAGTGCAACACGACGCTCCGGGAGTGGACATGTTCATGGCCGGTTGGAGTATGTCTAGTGAACCATCACAAACTCAATTATACAGTGAAGGGACAATGTCCAATTATTCACGGTTTGTGACCCAAGAAAATAATAAGTTAATTGATGAAATGGATTCACAAAAGGCCTTTGACCATAATTACCGGGTAGAAAAATTCCATGAATGGCAAAGGTATATGAATGATGAGGCTTACGTAATTCCAACCTATAATGAATATGAAATTGATGCAGTTAACAGTAAGTTAACAGGTTATTCATTGAAACCTTCAAAAGCACATACTATGTGGATTAACTTAGCGTATGCTAAATAATGTATTGATCAGATTTCCAGATAGAAATTAGATTTAACTGTTTTAATAAATAAAATCATAAAATAATTTTTAGAAAAACTATTGCAGTTTATTTTGCAATAGTTTTCTTTTTTCAGTTTTGTTCATAAAAACTGGTATAATTTTAGGGAAAGAAAGGAACTGATAAAATGGTTAGTTCAAAATTTATTAATCAATTAGAAACAAAATATCACATTAAATTCAATAATTCAAAATTACTTGAAGAGGCATTCACTCACTCCTCATATGCTAATGAGCATCCTGAAAGTGGAATTAGGAACTATGAAAAGTTGGAATTTTTGGGAGATGCAGTGCTTGAATTGGCAATTTCCAATTATTTATATTGCAACTTTACCGAATTAAATGAAGGTGAATTGACGCGAATGCGCTCCAATATTGTTGATACGGAAGGTTTTGCTGAGTTTTCACAAAAATTTGGTTTTCCAGCAGAAATAAATCTGGGTCATGGTGAAGAAAAAGCGGGTGCGCGTTCACGCAAAACACTGTTAGAAGATGTTTTTGAAGCTTTTAATGGTGCGCTTTTTCTTGATCAAGGCATGGATGCAGTAGAACACTTTTTAAGCTTAACTGTTTATCCGATCATTGATGCTGGTAAATTTGATGCGTCCAGAGATTATAAAACTGACTTACAAGAGCTATTACAAAAAGACGGTCCTGTAAAGATTGAATATATGGTTTTAAAAGAGGAACAAACGCCGTTAAGGTTTACAGTTCAACTAGTTGTCGACGGTAAGGTTTTGTCACAAGGTAAGGGGCACAATAAAAAAGCTGCTGAACAAGAAGCGGCCAAAGTAGCTTTGACAAAACTTAATTAGGAGGATAAGTTTGTGCCATTAACTGAACTAATTATTGATGGTTTTAAATCATTTGCAGATAAAACAAAAATTGAATTTAATAACGGAATTACTGGTATTGTTGGACCCAATGGTAGTGGTAAAAGTAATATTACTGAAGCTATTCGCTGGGTAATGGGAGAAGCCAGTGCGAAATCGTTACGTGGGTCTAACATGAAAGACGTAATTTTTGCTGGTAGTGAATTTAGGCAACCAACAAATCATGCCGAAGTGTCAATGATCTTTGATAACCATAATCATGAATTGAATTTAGATGCAGAAATGGTTACTATTACGCGACGTATATTACGCTCAGGTGAAAACGAATATCTTATTAATAAGCAAAGTGTTCGTCAGCGCGATGTTAAATCATTATTTCTTGATTCGGGAATTTCACAAAATAGCTTGTCTATTATCTCGCAAGGACGTGTTGATCAAATTTTGAATTCTCGTCCTGAAGAGCGTCGTAGTCTGTTTGAAGAAGCTGCAGGAGTTCTTTCGTTTAAAAAGCAAAAGGAAGAGGCAAATGCCCAACTTGAACAGACTACTGATAATTTGGTTCGTATTAATGATTTGGTTAAAGAGTTGCAGCAGCGTCTTGAACCACTGCATGAACAAAGCTCATTGGCTAAAGAGTATCAATTTCAGAAAAATGGGCTTGATCAGGATTTAAAAACTTTGCTAGCATTTGAAATTGAAACAATTGATGGGCAAAAAAAAGCAGTCCAAGAAAAGGCAGAGCAAAATCAAGTTCTTTTGTCAAAGCTTGATCGCGAAGTGAAGGAATCACAAAATGCCGTTGCTTCTAAAAGAGCAGAATATAAAAAAATCAGTACGCAACGCGAACAAATTCAGCAGGATTTACTAGCTTTGACAAAGAAACTTTCAGAAATTAATACTGATTTACAGGTAGCTGAGCAAAGTAAACAATACAATGAAGCGACTAAAAACGAATATCAAACAGAATTAACAGACTTAAATGGTCAGGTAAAAGAATTAGAACATGAATGTGCTGAACTCACTTTTAAAGAGCAAAAGTTAAAGGCAGAGAAGCAGCAGTTAAAAGGTCAGAGAGAAAAGTTGACTGTGCAACTTGATGCAAATCCTGACCAATTAAATCAAAATTTGGATGATTTGCGAGCAGAATATATCCAATTATTACAGGACCAAACATCTAATAATAATGAGATCGTCTATTTAAAGTCAGAATTAAAAAGAAATGTCGATGATCATTCTAATCAAAATAATGACGTAACAATGCAGTTAGACCATGGCTCAGTAGAATTGAAACGATTGGGTGAACAAGGCAAGATTTTAAGGCAAAAATCCCAAAATGAACAAGTTACGCTAACGAAATTAATTAATCAAAAAAATGATAATCAAAGTAAGTTATCTAATGTTCAGCAAATATTAGCAGACAACAGCCAGCGCTACCGGGAAATAAAGGCACGTTTTGAAGCACTTGAAAATATTCGTAAACGGCATGAAGGATATTATTATGGTGTAAAAACTGTTTTAAATAACTTAGATAATTATCCAGGAGTGATTGGAGTTGTAAGTGAACTTATTTCATTTCCAATCGAATTGGAAGCTGCAATGACAACAGCACTTGGTGGTGGTGTTCAAGATTTAGTTACTAGTTCTAAATTAAGTGCACGCGATGCAATAAATCGGTTAAAGAGTAACCATGCTGGTCGGGCAACTTTTTTGCCACTTGATGGGTTGAATGAATATACAATCCCAACTTCGACCAAAAAGATCCTTGATTCTTATACAGGTTACCAGGGAGTAGCTAGTGAATTAGTTAAAACCACTGTTGTACAAGATATTAGGCCTGCAATTAATTATTTGCTTGGCAGTACAATTATCGTTGATACCATTGATAACGCATTAAAAATGCATCAACGAATTGCTCGCTATCGAATTGTAACACTTGACGGAGATGTGGTTTCTCCTGGTGGCTCAATGACAGGTGGCGCACGTAATCAAAAAAATAATTCTCCTTTGCAGACTGTTGCTGAGCTCAATCAATTAAAAGCAACGCTTAGTAAACTGGAAAGACAGTTAAAAAAAGATCAAGTTAGCTATAAAGAGTTGGCTTCTGTTGACCAAAAGCTAAACCGAGAAATTACTGAAGTTCAAGAAAAATACCAAAATTATAAACAAGAATTAGCTGAAGTTGAGTTATCGTATCGAAACCAGGAAAAAGAGGTTAAAAGATTAGAGAAAGCAAATAAGTTGTTTAAAATAATTCAAAAACAGCATCAACAACAATTAAAAGAGCTTCAAGAAAAAATCCACATTACGAAAAAGAAAAAAGAAACTTTTGTTGAACAAATTGAACAAGAAAAAATAAAAATTGATTCTCTACAAGAAAAAATCAAAAACTTTACGTCTCTTAATCAACATATACAAGATCAATTAGCAGACCTTGATCCCAAGATTGCTGTTTACACAAATAAGCTAGAAAATATTGCTAAGCAGCAAGTTGAAAAGCAGCAGCACTTAACGCAACTACAAACTCAAATTAAGAATTTGACTAATAAGTTAGAGGCTATTAGCCATAATCGTGATCTTGATCAGCAGAAAAAGCAAATCTTAGAAGCACAAACTAAAGAGGATACTATTAAACAAGTAGAACTGCAACAACAAGTGACCAAGCTCAGTGCCCAACTGGGACAATTTGATGCTAAAATTAGTCAGCTTGATCAAGTTGCAAGTCGTAATTATGATTTACGCAAAAATGCCGCAAATGAGCAAGAAAATTTTTCAGTTAAAATAGCACAATTAAATAGTAAAATAGATCAAAGACTTGAACAATTACGCAAGAATTACTCTTTAACTTATGAGGCCGCACTTGCGCAGTCTGATTTAGAAAATGATGAACAAACCAGGATGAAGCTACAAAAGAGTGTTAAACTGCATCAAATGTCGCTTGAAGATATTGGTCCGGTAAATCTGAAATCTATTGCAGAATACGAAGATGTAAAGAAAAGATTTGATTTTCTAAATAATCAACAAAATGATTTATTGAGCGGACGTGACAATTTACGAAAATCAATGGCTGAATTGGACCAAGAGGTTTGTGTCAGATTTAATAAAACTTTTAGTGAAGTTGCTAAAAACTTTATGGAACTATTTCCGATTGTTTTTGGTGGAGGAAAAGCCAAACTTGTTTTAACTGCTCCAGATGATTTACTTAATACGGGAATAGAAATTATTGCTCAACCCCCAGGTAAAAAACAACAAAGTCTTAGCCTTTTATCAGGTGGAGAACGAGCTTTAACGGCAATTACTTTGTTATTTGCAATGCTTAAGGTCAAACCTGTTCCATTTTGTGTGCTTGATGAAGTTGAGGCAGCTCTTGATGATGCTAATGTGACACGTTTTGCTCAATTTTTAGAAAAATATGATTTGCACACACAATTTATTGTGATTACACATCGAAGAGGTACAATGGAACAAGCAGATCAGCTTTATGGTGTTGTGATGCAAGAATCTGGGGTTTCACAAGTATTGTCAGTGTCGTTAAGAGAAATAAAAAATGAGGTAAATTAAAATTGGGTTTATTTGATAAAATAAAAAAGTCTTTATTCGGTAATAATGATGACGAAACAGCTATTAAAAAGACGGCAACAGATTCAAAAGAAAGCACCGAGGAAATTGACCAAGATGTAAAAACTGTATCAAGCGATGAAAAAAGTGGGAGAAATCCCCTTTTAAAACAAACTGAAACAGATAAAGAATCGTCTTCACTGCAAGATCACCAACCAAATGGTGACAATGACAATAGGACTTTTAGCAAGACGGCTGCAAATAATACATCTCAAGAAACAATTGTCGACGAAAAAAAATCAGATAAAAATAATTCTCAAGTTCAAGAAACAGCTAGTGCAGAGTTGTACGAAAAAGGATTAGAGAAAACTAATAAGGGTTTTGGTTCACGACTGAATCAATTTTTTGCTAAGTTTAGAACTGTTGATGAGGATTTTTTTGATGATTTAGAAGAATTACTGATTGAATCTGATGTTGGCTATGAAACAGCTGAAACTTTAACAGATGAACTTAGAGATGAAGCTAAGTTACAAAATGCCAAGTCACGTGATGATTTGAAAAAAGTAATTGTGGAAAAGTTGGTTGATTTATATGATCAAAATGGAGATGCAGCTAGCGAAAAATTGCGCTTTCATGCTGATGATCAGCCCACTATCTATCTCTTTGTTGGCGTAAATGGTGCGGGTAAGACAACCACAATTGGCAAATTAGCTAAACGATTTAAGGATCAAGGTAAATCGGTTATTTTAGCGGCAGCAGATACTTTTAGAGCCGGTGCTGTCGAGCAACTTGTAGAATGGGGTAAACGGGTCAATGTTCCGGTTGTTACAGGAAAAGAGCAGGCTGATCCCGCATCGGTGGTTTATGATGCAACAAGTAAAGCCCTAGCTGAACATGTTGATTATTTATTGGTTGATACAGCTGGCCGTTTACAGAATAAAAAAAATCTAATGAACGAATTGGAAAAGATTGAGCGTACAATAAAAAAGCTGGCACCAAATGAGCCAACCGAAACTTTACTAGTTTTGGATGGTTCGACTGGGCAAAACGCTTTATTGCAAGCAAAAGATTTTGATAAATCCACAAAGTTAACTGGTTTAGTTTTGACTAAACTGGATGGTTCTTCTAAAGGTGGTGTTGTCTTAGCAATACGTAATGAGATGAAATTACCAGTTAAACTAGTTGGATTAGGTGAAAAGGCTAGCGATTTGGCTGACTTTGATGCTGCAAATTATGCTGTTGGTCTTTTTCATGATTTAATATAATAAGAATAAAGGAGATTTTTTATGAAAGAATACAGTGCATGTACAACAATTTTAGTTGGAAAAAAAGCATCAGTTGATGGTTCAACAATGATTGCGCGAAATGATGATACTTTTAGACCAATTACTCCACAAAAGTTTATCATTGAGCCAGCAGTCAAAGGCGAAAAGGGCCGTAAAATTAAATCTTGGCTTAATAATTTCAGAATGGACTTACCGGAAAATGCTCAGGCGGTTCCAGCTGTTCCGAATGTTGATTACAAAAATCGAGGATATTACGATGAAAGCGGCATTAATCAAGAAAATGTAGCTATGTCATGTACCGAATCAACTTATGGTAATGAACGTGCCTTAGCTTATGACCCACTAGTAAAGGATGGTTTGGATGAAGACTGTATGCAAACGGTGGTTTTACCATATATTCATTCAGCTAGAAATGGTGTTGAGTATTTAGGTAAGCTGATTAAGAAGTATGGGTCACCAGCCGGTAATTCTGTTTTGTTTAGTGATAAAGATGAAATTTGGTATATGGAAATTGTTACCGGTCATCATTGGGTTGCACAACGAATTCCTGATGATGCATATGCAGTTGCAGCTAATCGGGTTTCAATTGAGCAAGTTGATTTTGATGATCCAGACAACTTTATGTGGAGCGATGGAATTCAGGACTTTGTTTCTAAAAACAATCTAAATGTTGATCATAAAGGATGGAATTTCCGTCATATTTTTGGTACTTATAGTCAACAGGATCGTTTTTATAACACTAACCGTGTTTGGTATGGTCAAAAATATTTCAATCCTGAAATTGAACAGGATCCAACTGACGGTGATCTGCCATTTATTCGGCGAGCAGCAAAGAAAATTACTCGTGAGGATATTGAATTTGTATTGGGCAGTCACTATCAAAATACACCGTATGATCCTTTTGGTAAAGGAACTGAACAAGAAAAGCATCGTTTTCGTCCTATTGGATTAAATCGAACACAAAATGCTCATATTCTTCAAATTAGAAGTGATGTTCCAGAAGATAAAGCAGCAGTTATGTGGCTGTGTATTGGTGGTCCTACTTTTACGCCATTTGTGCCGTTTTTTGCTAATATGAATGATACTGATCCATCATATAGCAATACTTCAATGGATTATAATATGAATGATGCATGGTGGTATTATAAGTCACTTGCGGTACTTGTAGAAAGCCACTACCCACAATTTGTACAGCTAGATACAGATTATTTGAAAGAATTAAATCAATATTATCGTAGTAGAGTTAGTGAAGTGATTGCTAAAGCTGGAAATAAAACCGGTGCTGAATTAACGGAATACTTAACCAAGGCTAACCAAGAAACGGTAGCATATACGCGCAAGCGTTCAGAGCAACTATGGGGACAAATGATGATTGAGTCCATCAAGATGTCCAAGTTGACATTTAATATGGATGCTAATTTATAATGGATAAATTGGAAAGCTAGTTAAAATACATATTTATAATTTATTAGGCACTAAGCATCTAGATGATTAGTGCTTTTTTATTTATCATTATACTTTCGCTAGTCGCATATAAATGACTTTAATTTGTTACTGCAAACGCAACAAGCAGAATCATTGGATTTTATAAAAGCGTTGCTTAAAGTTTTTTGGTACAAAAAAATGTCAAGCTAGTTATTAGCTTGACACTTTTACTATATAAAAATCGCTATAGTTAATTTGTTATTTTCTTTCGGTAATATTAGAATGATGAATTCCGTATAGAAAATAAATTAACATTCCCGCTATTGTCCAAAACAGCATATATTTTTTAGCCTGATTATCTAGTCCCCAAAAAACAGCGAAAGAACCTAGAAAAGCTAAACAAGGTAAGAGGGGATATAGTGGCATCTTAAAAGCTGGGTCAGCAATATCCTGACCTTCACGAGGTCTTAATTTATAAATCCCAATTGAAACGAACATGAACGCAATTAAGGTTCCTGCAGAAACAAGTTGAGTTAGAAATGAGAAGGGAATAAAAGCTGAAATAATAATAGCAACAATTGCAACTGCCCAAAGAGAATTTTCTGGGCGGTGGTCTTTATTTAGGTTACCTAGTTTTTGTGGTAGCATCCCGTCACGACCAAAGGAATAAACTAGACGGGAACTGGCCATACATAATCCAATTAAAGCAGTAAACATTCCTAAAACGGCAATTGATTGAACAATAATTGCAATTGATCCATGACCTGTTTGTCTTAAAGCATAACCAACTGGTTCAGCTGAATTTAGGTATTGCTGATATGGCACCATCCCAACTAAAACAAGACTCACAGCGACAAATAAGATAACTGCAATTAGCAATGAACCGATGATTCCGCGCGGCATTGTTTTTTGGGGATTGACAGCTTCGGCAGAATTAGATGCGATAGCATCAAATCCCAGAAACGAAATGTAAATCATTGATACACCAGCGTAAATTCCTTGCCAGCCGCCAAAAGCCCCATGACTGGTAACACGGTATTGGGGGATAAATGGTAAAAAATTAGCTTTTTTAACTGCTGTTAATCCAACAATTACGAACAATAAAATTGCCATTACTTTGATTATGACTAAAATATTTTCAACCTTTGATGCTTTGGAAACACCAAAACTAACCAGAAATGCTGCAATTAAAATTGCAATTAGAGCAACTAAATCAAAAATACCACCATTAATACCCAATGGATTTGCTAAAGTATTGGGTAATTTCCAACCAAGTGGTGCAATCAGTGCACGTAAATTAGCCGATAGTCCGGAACTGATAAAGGCCATACCGATTAAGTATTCTGCTAGTAGCGCCCATCCGGAAATCCAACCCCAAAATTCGCCAAAAATCACATTAATCCATGAGTAAACTGAGCCTGCAAACGGCATGGCAGCTGCCATCTCGGCATATGCGAAAGCAACTAAACCTGCTACAATTGATGCAACGATACATGAAATTGCAACGGCGGGACCGGTGTGAAGTGCGGCTACTTCTCCTGGTAATGTAAAAATGGATGTTGAGACAATCGTTCCAACTCCTAATGCTAAAAAATCCCGGACCTTTAAAGTTCGATTTAATTGACCATCTTTTTGCTGGTAAATAGTGGGATCTTCTTTCCGATTCATTATTTTCCATAAATTCAATATATATTCTCCTCGCGACTTTGAATTTTATACTTGTAGAAAGTAAAGCAACATATCCAGTAGGTACTGTGCAAGTTCTGACAGATTATCTAAAGTAAAAAACGGTACCAAAGTTATAATCCCCCAAGTACCGCCACTGATTTGCATTAGATTTATGATTGTTTTTACTAGCTTCATAATAAGTTTACTAAGTAAAATAACCAGTGGTAATGATACCGATATTTTAGCTGAAAAGCAAGCTTTATTATAAGTAGATTTACTAATTAATAATGTTCTAAATCGTCAAGTAGGCACTTTTTTGCTATACTAATTAAAGGTGAGCGTAATGGATGAACTCGAAAAAAATGAAATTATAGGCGATCTTTATGCATATTATGGCAAGCTTTTGACGAAAAACCAACAAAATTATTTTGAAGACTACTATTACAATGATCTTTCTTTAAGTGAAATTGCAGATAATCATCAAGTTTCACGTCAAGCAGTTTATGACAATTTACGTCGATGTCGCAAACTTTTACAAAATTATGAAGATAAATTGCACATGCAAAAAGATTATCGCGATATTGAGCAAGGCCTGCTTACTTTGATAGAATTAGTCAAGCAAGGTAATCGGGACCAAGCTTTAACAGTGATAAATGAACTAATACATAAAATGAGGGAAGAGTAATCGATGGCTTTTGAAAATTTAAGTGAGAGAATTCAAAAAGCACTTCGGAATTTAACTGGAAAAGGCAAAATTTCAGAAGAAGATATCAATAATGCCAGTCGTGAAATTAGGCTGGCATTATTAGAAGCGGATGTTAATTTTAAAGTCGTTAAAGACTTTATTAAAACGATTAAGCAAGAGGCTTTAGGTAAAGAAGTACAAGAAAGTCTAAATCCCGGTCAACAGGTTATCAAGATTGTTAATGATGAATTAACTAAGATAATGGGGTCAAGTGCTACTAAACTGATTAAATCAAAACATATTCCGACAATCATTATGATGGTTGGTTTGCAGGGTACAGGTAAAACTACTACTGTTGGTAAATTAGCAAAACGCCTAATAACTCAAGAAAAAGCACGACCGTTATTAATTGCCGGTGATATTTACCGTCCAGCTGCTATTGAACAGTTGCAACAAATTGGTAATAATCTCCAAGTTCCAGTTTATAGTGAAAAAGACCAAACTAATGTTGCTCAAATAGTTCAAAATGGATTAGAGCTGGCCAATCAAAATAAAAATGATTATGTTATCATCGATACTGCTGGTCGTTTAGAGATTGATGAACCACTAATGAAAGAACTGGAAGAAGTCAAGAAGGTTGCCCAACCTGACAACATTCTTTTAGTTGTTGATGCAATGACTGGGCAAGCTGCAACAGATGTTGCCAAAGGCTTTGATACTCGCCTTGATATCACTGGCGTTATTTTAACTAAGCTTGATGGTGATACACGTGGTGGTGCAGCTTTGTCAATTAGAGCGGTGACTGGTAAGCCAATTATTTTTACTGGGCAAGGGGAAAAATTAGAAGATTTAGAACCATTTTATCCGGATCGAATGGCCTCAAGAATTTTAGGCATGGGCGATGTATTAACCTTAATTGAAAAAGCTCAGCAAGATTATGATGCTCAGAAAGCTGAAGCAGTTGCCGAGAAGATGAAGGAAAATACGTTTGATTTTAACGATTTTGTCGATCAACTGGAACAGGTCGAAAAGATGGGCCCTCTTGATCAAATAATCAAAATGATTCCAGGAATGGCTAATAATCCGCAGCTTAAGAATATGAACTTTGATAAGAAGCAAATTGTTTATGTTAAAGCAATAATTTCATCAATGACTCAAGCCGAGAGAGAGGATCCTGATTTGCTTAATCCGAGTCGGCGTAGAAGAATTGCCTCAGGTTCTGGACGACCAATCGTGGAAGTTAATCGCATGATTAAGCAGTTTAAGCAGGCCCGTGATATGATGAGCAAAATTACCAAGGGCAATTTTAAAGGAATGGATAAACTTCCTGGAATGAATTCACCAATGGGTAGAATGGCAATGCGTCATATGGGCAAAAAATTCAAGAAAAATAAGAAAAAACGTATGAAGGTTAAACGCTATCGTTCATAACAAAATCTTCTGTTAAGCAAAAACACTTTACACCAAAAAACAAAAGTGCTATATTATATTTCGTAACTTTTAGGAGGATATTAACTTATGTCAGTAAAAATTCGTATGCGCCGTATGGGTGCCAAAAGAAAACCATTTTATAGAATCGTTGTTGCCGATTCAAGAATGCCACGTGATGGTCGTTTCATTGAAGAAGTTGGCTACTACAATCCAGTTTCTGAACCAAAAGAATTGAAACTTGATGAAGATAAGATTTTTGAATGGCTGAAGAAAGGTGCTCAACCTTCTGACACAGTCCGTTCACTTCTTTCTGGTGCTGGATTAATGAAGAAGTTGCATGATTCAAAATTCAACAAGTAATGATTTGTTAGTTAAAAGTTTGGAGCCAACTGCTTCAAGCTTTTTTCTTTTGAGTTAGGAGAAAAAATGCAATTTTACGATGTTGCCCATATTTTAACGACGCATGGATTAAAGGGAGAATTAAAAGTTGATGTGATTACTGACTTTCCGGAGCAGCGTTTTGCTAAAGGACAGCAATTATATTTAAAAAATCAACTTGAGCAAGTTTTAACTGTAGCAAGTAGTAGACCTTTCAAACAATTTTGGCTAGTTCAATTTACCGAAATAAGTTCACTTGAGGCTGCCGAAAAATTGAAAGGTAAAACTCTAGTGGTTAGTAAGGAAGATCAACATGATTTGCCACAAGGTGTTTACTACTATCGAGATATTATTGGTTGTCAGGTAGTTGATAATTTAACGGGTAGTAATTTAGGTATAGTTACTGGAATAGAGTCTCCTGGAGCTAATGATGTTTGGGAAATTACAGAAACTTCAGGTAATGAATATTTAATTCCATATATTGATGAAGTTGTTAAAAAAGTCGACATTAACTCTAAAAAAGTCTATGTTGAACTGTTGGAGGGTTTACGCGATGAAGATTAATGTGCTTACTCTTTTCCCAGATATGTTTACGCCGTTACAAACTTCAATGCTAGGTCGCGGTCTTGAGGATAATAAATGGCAATTAAACTTAGTCAATTTTCGTGATTTTACGTCTGATGTCCACCATCATGTTGATGATTCTCCTTATGGTGGTGGTGCCGGGATGGTTTTGCAGATTATGCCAATAAAAAAAGCACTTGCTTCTTTAAAAAACAAAGGGAAAGTGATCATCACGGCACCTCAAGGAAAAATTTTTAATCAAAAAGTTGCTCAAAATTGGTCGCATGAAGAAAATTTAACCTTTATTTGTGGACATTATGAAGGCTTTGATCAACGAGTTTATGATATGGCTGATGAAGTTGTTTCAATTGGTGATTACGTTTTAACTGGTGGTGAATTACCCACGATGAGTATGATAGACGCTACTGTGAGATTAATACCGGGCATTTTAGGAAATGCCGCGTCACCGGTTGATGAAAGCTTTGCTCAAGGATTATTAGAATACCCACAATATACTAGACCGGAAGAATTTGAAGGAATGAAAGTACCTGAAGTATTGGTGTCGGGTAATCACCAAAAAATTGCTGAATGGCGCCGAAAAGAAGCATTGCGGGTCACATACTTGAAAAGACCAGATTTATTGCAAAATTACGAATTTACTGACCGAGAAAAAAAGATGTTGGCGGAAATTAAACAAGAAGAAGACCGGACTTGATTTTAAACCGTTAATTTGCTAAGATAATGCAGGTGCGAATTACAAGCATTAATAATTAGGGGTGTTCCGCTGGCGTAAATAGCGTTTATGAATGCCGAAGAAGGAGAATAATAATGGATCCATTAATTCAAGAATTGACTAAAGACCAATTACGTGATGATATTCCTAAATTCCGCGCTGGTGACACTATTCGTGTTCACGTCCGTGTTGTTGAAGGTACTCATGAACGTATTCAGATGTTTGAAGGCGTTGTAATCAAGCGTAAGGGTACAGGTATAGCTGCTGCTTACACTGTACGTAAGATTGCTTCTGGTGTTGGTGTTGAACGTACCTTCCCAGTTAATGATCCACGTGTAGCCAAGGTTGAAGTATTGCGTCACGGTCGTGTACGTCGTGCTAAGCTTTACTACTTGCGTGAACGTCATGGTAAGTCTGCAAGAATCGCAGAGAGACGTCGTTAATCAAATAAAAAGAACTATCTTTTTGATAAGGATAGTTCTTTTTTTATGCTAAAATACCAGTAATCTTATTTTAGCTAGGAGGTTTTAAAGTGCAACAGCCATTTTTATTAGATTTTGACGCAAATCGAAACGCAGTACTAGAGCCAGACCATGAAAGAAGTAAAGTGAACTATCACTTTCACCGAAAATTGTTATTTGCATTTATTACAAAGGACGCAATAAAACAATTTTTAATAGTATATCCGCATCGTTTAATAGGACAATTTGATTGCTTTGAAGGTAAAACCCCCATTTATGAAGTTGAAATTGGTCAAGAAAAAATCACATTTTGTCAAGCCAAACTGGGTGCTGCAGCTGCCACTGAATTACTTGATTGGCTAATTAGTTATGGGGTTAAGCAAATATTAACGATTGGTTCGGCTGGAACATTGGTTGACCTTCCAGAAGGTTATTTTTTATTACCAACTAAAGCAATTAGAGATGAAGGTACTTCATTTCATTATATGGAAGCCAGTAACTTTGTTGACTTAAACTCAGCTTATTTAAGCCGAATTGAATTTTTAATGAAACAAAATGGTTTAAAAGCTAAGAAAGTTTTAACCTGGACAACTGATGGTTTTTTCAGAGAAACTGCTCAAAAAGTTCAACAATTTAGAAAACTTGGTGCTGCTTGTGTTGAAATGGAGTGTGCAGCCATGGCTGCATGTGCTCAATTTCGCCGAGTTGATTTTGCTCAAATCTTATTTACTGCAGATTCATTAAGTAGTATTGAATGTCACAAAGATAGGGGCTGGGGACTGGATGCTCATAAAACTGCTCTCACTTTAGCGGCTAAAATAATTGCTGAAGTTTAAGTAAACTTTGTGAAAAAATATGGTTGTGAAACCTATATGAAACACTAGAAAATTTCACAATCCAAAGAAAAAATATTGTTATAGCAAGGTTAAGCATGCAAAAAGCCCCAAAAATTTGTGAATTCATGATATCTAATTAATGTGGAAAAATATAAAATATCGACTATTAAAAAACCGTAACAGTGTTGTTACGGTTTTCATGAAGCTATTATCAGTTGGGTTACTTTAAATAATACTGTTGCGATACAAGCCAATAACTTTTCCAAGAATATGAACACTTGATAAAATAATTGGGGACATTGAATCGTTCTCTGGTTGAAGACGGTAATGGTTCTTTTCTTTATAGAAACGTTTAACAGTTGCTTCGTTTTCATCTGTCATGGCAACGACAATTTCACCGTTAGTAGCAGAACTTTGTTTACGCACAATTACATTATCACCGTTTAATATGCCAGCATTGATCATGCTTTCGCCGTGTACCCTAAGCATAAACAGGTCACCCGCGTCATTTGCTAAGTCTGGAGGTAGAGGAAAGTAGTCTTCAATATCTTCTACGGCAAGAATCGGTTGCCCTGCCGTAACAACACCTACAATTGGAATTTCTGATGGCTTTACACCAAGCGCATTCTTTCCAGCTTCTGTTATTTCAAGGGCACGCGGTTTGGTTGCATCTTTAATTAGTAACCCTTTTCGCTGCAAGCGCGCTAAGTGACCATGAACCGTCGAAGTTGAAGATAGATCAACTTCATGGCAGATTTCACGGACAGTCGGTGGGAATCCACGTTTTTGAACCGTGTCATATATGTATTGAAGTATTTGTAATTGTTTAGAGCTTTGTTTGGTAGTCATAGATTTCTCCCATGTAGCAGACTTAATTTTAATGTTATTTTACCAGATATAACTATCAAGTACAAACAAACGTTCTAATTATTAAACCTTTTTTTATTTGTAAAAATAGGTTAGACTTTTAAACCAAGAGGTGTAACATGACGAAAGATAATGAAAAAAAATTAACAAATAGAATTAATGAATTGTACCACAAGAAAAAATCTGTCGGACTAACCGATGAGGAAGAAAGAGAGCGTCGGGAACTGCATAAGAAATTTATTGCGAATTTTCGGGCTGGATTTAAACAAGATGTTGAGAATTTAGTCATAATTGACAAAAACGGTAACGAATTAACATCTGAAAAAGCAAAAGCAGTTCAACGTAAAAAAGGTTTAAGAAAAGATTAAGTTAGACCTTTAAATTTATGTAATTTTTAGGTAAGATATACCTATTGGACAAATTGAGGTGATTATTTTATGAAATTGGGATTAGCGATCTTTTTAATAGTTATTGCACTCTTAATAGGTCTAGTTGGAGGCTTTTATGGTGCTAGAGCGTATATGAAGAAATATTTTAAGGATAATCCACCAATCAGTGAAGATATGATTGTTGCTATGATGTCACAAATGGGACAAAAGCCTTCGGCAAAGAAGGTTAACCAAGTAATGAACATGATGAAGCATCAAAAATAAAAGGTCTTACTAGATTGAAATTAAAGACGAGGATTTATTCTCGTCTTTTTATTTAGGCAAGATAGGTGAAAAATGGGTATATTTTTTAAATTAAAATGGTTTTTTAAACAAGAAAAAAGGAGATATATAATTGGAGTTGCATTTTTAGCTTTAACTTCTGTGGTCAATTTAGTTCCACCAAGAATTTTAGGGTTAATGGCAGACCAATTAAATCAAGGGTACATTAGTTGGCAAGAATATGCCGTATTAATTTTTGCAATTCTTATTGCTGCATTATTATTATATGGTTTTCGTTATTTTTGGCGTAAACAAATATGGGGTGGAGCCGCTAAGCTTGAACTTAAACTACGCTCAAAATTATTTCGTCACTTTATGGAAATGGATCGAACCTTTTATCAACGGCATAGAACAGGTGATTTAATGGCACATGCAACTAATGATGTCTCAGCTGTTCAATCAGTCGCTGGTGAAGGCGTTTTGACACTAGTTGATTCTTTAATTATGGGAATTTCAACAATGGTGGCAATGATAATATTTGTTAATTGGCGTTTGACAATTGTTGCCTTAATCCCTTTGCCATTCTTAGCGTGGGGCGCACGTAAACTTGGTGATCAACTGCATGATTCTTTTGATAAATCACAGGCTGCTTTTTCTAGGTTAAACAATAAAACTCAAGAATCAGTTTCTGGCATAAAAGTTTTAAAGACATTTGGTCAAGGAAAGCAGGATACTGAAGCATTTACACAAATGGTCAATGATACGATCAAAATAAACAAAAAAGTTTTTAAATGGGATACAATGTTTGATCCGTTAGGAACACTGCTAATTGGCTTGACATATACTATTACCATTATTTATGGTGGAATCATGGTTGCTAAGCACACTCTTTCTATTGGACAATTAGTATCTTTTATTGCGTATATTGGCAATATGGTTTGGCCAATGTTTGCGATTGGCTATTTGTTTAATATTTTAGAACGTGGTAGTGCAAGCTACGATAGAATTGAAAAACTATTAGCAGAAAAGCCGGCCATCACAGATGATGGAGCAGATCAAACAATTACTTCAGAAGACTTAACTGGTGACTTAAGGTTTTCAATTAAATCATTTGCCTACCCAGATGAACCTACAATTCCTATTTTAAAAAATATCAAATTTGATTTAAAACCAGGTCAGACATTAGGTATAGTAGGAAAAGTTGGCTCTGGGAAGTCGACGATTATTGAATTACTTTTGCGTGAATTTGATCGTTATGATGGACAAATAACAATCAATGGATATGATATTCGTGAAATTCCCCTTAATGTGTTGCTGCGAGAAATATCATATGTGCCTCAAAATAATTATCTATTTTCAACAAGTATTCAGAACAATATTTCATTTTCCAAAGTAAATGCAGATGAGGCAGATGTTATTGCAGCAGCAAAAAAAAGTGATTTACATAATGATATTTTACAAATGCCTGGAGGCTATAATACTTTAATTGGTGAAAATGGAGTTTCACTTTCTGGCGGCCAAAAACAACGGATGTCAATTGCACGTGCACTGTTAAAGCAGAGTCAGATTTTAATTCTGGATGATGCATTGTCAGCGGTTGATGCCAAAACTGAAATGACAATTTTAAAAGCATTGAATAAGGAACGACAAGGAAAAACAACGTTGATTGCTACACATAGATTAACTTCTGTCATGAATGCCGATTTAATTTTAGTTTTAAAGAACGGTAGAATTATCGAGCAAGGAACTCATAATCAGTTAGTGTCTGCAAACGGTTGGTATAAAGATACATGGAGTCGTCAAGAACTAGAAGAGAAAGTAGGTGAATAAGGTGGATAATCAAAATTCGAATCAATCAGTATGGTCTCAGGAAATACCTGTTAAGGAGCAATTAAGTATTTTAAAGAGGCTGTTGCATTATGTATTGTATTTTAAAAATGAAATGATTATTGCTGGTGTCGGTGCTTTTCTAGTTAGTGTAATCAACATGCTTTTGCCATATGGATTACAGTATTTTCTTGATAATTTTTTAGTAAAAGCAAATATCACGACTCAAATAATTTTATTTGGTGGCTTATTATATGCCTTGGGTTCAGTTATAAAAGGCTGTTTACAATTTACATATGAATATTTCTTTTCGTTAGGTTCAGAAAAATCATTAGAATTTCTAAGAGTTAAGCTCTATCAAAAATTGCATCAATTGGGAATGCGTTATTTTGATCAAACTCCAGCTGGTTCAATTGTCTCACGTGTGACTAATGATACGATGACATTAAGCAATTTTTTAACAGTATTAGCTAGTGTTGTTATTTCAATTTTTTCGGTTATTTCTGCCCTTGTTGCAATGTTTTCTACCAATGTTGTTGCTGGCTGCATTGTTCTAGCATTTTTGCCAATACTATTAATAATAATCTGGTTATATTCAAGAAAAAGTTCAAAGTTATATCGCAACTATCGTGAAAATCTGAGTCGAATTAATACCAACTTAAATGAGTCAATTGAAGGAGTTTCTCTAATTCAGCAATTTAAGCAGGAAAAGAGAATGGGTCAATGCTTTGAAAATGAAAACTCTGCATTAATGAAAACCCGGTTTAGTATGATTACGTTAAATTCAATCCTATTGTCACCATTAACAAGTTTGTTATATTCGTTAGCATTGGCTTTGACATTAATGTATTTTGGTTATCCTTTACGACAAACTTTTGTTCCAGCTGGAGTAGTTTATGCATTCTCACAATATATTTCACAATTATTTAATCCTATATCAAATTTAATGGATCAAATGACTTTCTTTCAAGATGGGATAGTTGCCGGAAAAAGAATTTTTCGTATTCTCGATGATACTAATTACGAACCACAGCAAGATGAGCAACTTGGATTAACCATTACCAAAGGAAAGATCGAATTTAAGCATGTAAGTTTTTCTTATGATGGAAAAAACGAAATACTACATGACATATCGTTCACAGTAAATCCAGGGCAAACCCTAGGTATTGTTGGTCATACAGGATCTGGGAAAAGCTCAATCATTAATGTGATGATGCGTTTTTACGAATTTTATCAAGGTGAAATTTTGATAGATGGTGTGGATATCAAAAAATATCCTAAAGCCGAACTTCGTCAAAAACTTGGACTTGTTTTACAAGAACCGTTTATGTTTTATGGTGATATAAATTCGAATATTAGACTATATAACGCAACAATTTCGGATCAACAAATTAAAGATGCGGCTAAAACGGTTCAGGCTGATGAATTTATTGAAAAACTTCCTGGTAAATATAAAGCAAAAGTTGGCGAAGGTGGAGATGAATTCAGTCAGGGACAACGGCAGTTGATCTCATTTGCCCGAACTCTTGTGACTGATCCGAAGATTTTAGTTTTGGATGAGGCAACAGCAAATGTCGATACCGAAACGGAAACATTGATTCAAAATGGTCTAAAAAGATTACGTCAGGGTCGAACTACCTTGGCTATTGCGCATCGATTATCGACAATTGTTGATGCTGATCAAATAATTGTTTTAGACAGTGGAAAGATTGTAGAACGAGGCACACATCAGCAGTTGCTTGCCCAAAAAGGTTATTATTACAATCTTTATACTTTGCAAAATCAAAAGTAATTTTGATAGATAATTAAATAAGAGTCTGGAGAAACTATTCTCCTTGATCAACAAAAAAGCGTTGAACTTGCATGTTCAACGCTTTTTCTCGGTCTTGATATTATTAATTATAAAACCATAAGTAGATCGTAGACTAATAACAATGTATCAAAATTATACCACAGGCAATCACACATTTAAAATCTCGCTTTTTACCCTATAGCCATAAGATTGTCTAGACGCTTACCCAAAATCAGCCAATGCTGTATTTGGCTGACCAACAGACCATGTCCTATTACACAATTAATAATTTTCACGTCAGCAAAAATGTTAATCAAACAGTGTTTTTTTCTGTTTTAATAGCCTAAAGTAGAGTGTTTGTTGTATAATCATATTCTTTTTATTGATTGTACTAAAATTTAAGCTAATGCCACCAAGAAAAAAGAGACAAACAATGTTGTGACCCACGAAATTAAGACAATCTCGGAGGTTATATTTTTATGTCTAAATTATCTAAACAAGATAAAATTAATTACTTAGTAATCATATAATTTCTTGTCATTGGCAGGTTTTCACCAGATGGTCCCTTGGTTATCAAATACTGTACAACATCAATATTGCCGGATTCAAAGGAAGCAGCACAAGCTTGCAAGTATAAATCCCACATTCTAGTAAAGCGTTCACCCATTTTCTTTTGGATTACATCACGTTGATTATTAAAATTAGTGTCCCAAATTTCTAATGTTCGCTGGTAATGACGTCTAAGCATTTCTAAGTCATCAATTTGTAAACCACTGGCGATAATATGTTCAATATTTTCACTTAATCCAGGAACATAACCACCTGGGAAAATATATTTATTAATCCAAGCGTTTTTAGCCCCGCCTTGCTGACGAGTAATTCCATGAATTAAAGCAATTCCGTCTTTTTTAAGATATTTAGATACATCTTGAAAATATTCGCCTAAGTTTTCTTGTCCAACATGTTCAAACATTCCAACTGATGTAATATAGTCCCATTGTTGGTTACCAAGTTCACGGTAATCTTTTAATTGAACTTCAGCCACATCTTGAAGATTTTGATCATAAATCTTTTTTTGGACTAACTTATATTGTTCTTCACTAAGGGTCACTCCAGTAACTTTTAGACCGTATTTTTGGGCAGCGGTTAACATTAAAGTTCCCCAGCCACATCCGATATCAAGCAATGTTTTACCTTTTTCTGGATGTAATTTTTCAAGAATATGATTAATCTTAGCAAGTTGTGCTTTTTCTAAATTATCATGATTATCTTCTTCAAAATAAGCGCAAGAATATGTCAATGTTGGATCTAACCATAATTCATAGAAATCATTTCCAATATCATAATGACTTTGAACATCTTTTTCACTTTGCTGTTCGGTATGTCTTTCTTGGGGTAAAAATTTGCGAAATTTTGAGGAGCGCAAAAAACTATCGGCGCTCTCATAAGCTCCCCAAATTAACTTTTGTAGACTGCCTTTGATTTCAATCTTTTTATCCATATAAGCTTCGCCTAGTGCAAGCGATGCGTTACGGGAAATGGCTGTTACCGGAATTTTTTCATTAAAAACAATTTCGATATTCGGGCTACCGTTTCCGTATATTTCGCTCTTACCATCCCAATAAGTGACTTTTATTGGAAACGGAAAGGACTTGCTCAGCATTGTCCTGTAAAATGTTTTTTCTAACAATTTTCGAATACCTCCATTTATATAATCATTATTATTAACATTTTAACACTTATAAAACATGTTCGAAAAATCTTGCATCAATTCAATACATAAGTTTTCAATACATAAGTTTGCTAGTGTTTATTTAATTAAAAAATCAAAAGTTGCAATAATGCGTTCTGAAATATTAAATGAGAACAAATAAAAGTCGAGAAAATTTCTCGACTTTTATTTAGGTTGATAATGAAAATTGGGATTTTGTTCGTAGTCTATTTTATTCCATGCCTCTTGAAGCTGCTTGCCCAGTAATTCTTCATTTTCATGTGTCAGTTTCACTTTTCGATCAACTTGAAAGGGTTCTCCAAAGCAAACTTCCAAAGGCTTACGTTTGAGTAAATCAGTAAATGTAAGCGGTCCTTGATAAACTACGGGGACAATTGGTTTGCCAGAAAGCTTGGCAATAGCAATCGTTCCTCCTTTAAGTTCTGTGGAATGGCGAGTTCCTGATGGAAAAATAATTAATGAATAATTGCCATTTTTAAGTCCCTTAATTGGGGTCTTTAAAGCAGAAGGTCCGGGATGCTGGCGATCGACAGCAAAAGCATGAGCATGTTTTAGAATAAAACGTAAAATTGGATTTTTAAATAACTCGATTTTACTCATAAACATAAATTCTTTTGGACTGGCAGCAAGGGCAAACAAGATAGGTTCCCACCAAGTGCGATGCGGCGCAGCTAATATATAATTTCCTTCAGGAATGCGTTCCTTATGATTAACGTGTAAATGCCCATTAATTAGCCACACAATGAAGCGAGCAACGGGTCGAATAAAATGATAAAACATAATTCCCTCCATTTGTTGTAAAATATTATAGCAAAGCTTAGGAAGAGGATAAAACTTTTATGATAAATTTGAAAAAAAATGAGCGAATTGACTATATGTATAGCGACCATTTAAAAATCATTCAGGGTAAAACGTCCTTTAGTTTTTCTCTTGATACATTACTTTTGGCCTCAATGGCTAAAAATTCAATTAAGGATAACTTTAAAGTTGCAGATCTTTGTGCAGGTAACTGTGCGGCAACAATCTATATGGCATATTTTAACCGAGCAAAGTATGATGCAATAGAAATTCAAGAAGATATTGTTTCTCAAGCAGAGCGTTCAGTTACATTAAACCAAATGGAAAATCGAATCAAGGTTTATTCGGAAAATGTTAAGGATGCAACGACCTTTTTACGAAAGGATTCCTATGACGTTATAGTCGTTAATCCACCGTACTTCAAGGTTGTTAAAGATCACAAGATTAATCCAGATGCTAAAAAAGCCATTGCTCGCCATGAACTTCTAATTAATCTTGAAGAAATAATTAACGTTTCGAGCATGTTACTTAAGATGAAGGGGAAGATGTTTATGGTTCATCGACCCGAGCGTCTGAATGAAATTGCCTACTATTGTCTAAAGCATGATTTAAGCATTAAGTTGATTCAGCCATATGTTTCTCATCGCGGTGAAAACAGTAATTTAATTATTATTGAGGCAGTCAAGCATACCGGTAGTGATGGCTTGGTTTTAAAAGATCCAATTGAAGTTCATAATCAATCTGGAGATTATCAACCAGTCATTCAGCGAATAATTCGTGAATCAGATACTGAAAAGAGGAGTAGAGCAGATCGCAAAGAATATTATTTCTATGTTCTTCTTTGCAGTGACGGAAGCTTCTATGGTGGTTTTACTGATAATCTTAAAAAGCGCCTACAAACTCATAATGATGGCAAGGGAGCTAAATATACCAAGGCACGTCGACCAGTCAAGATGATTTACCACGAAAAGTTTGCTGATAAAAAGTTGGCTCTTAAACGTGAATACTGGTTTAAACACCATTCTAGACAATGGAAGGAAGCTTTTTTAAAAGAACACAGAGTTGACTTTTAGTCTTGCATCTTTAGTAAAAATTTAGTATTATTTTCTAGTGTGCTATAAGTACATGGATAAAACATCAAGGGCGATTAACATTTTGGTGCCAAATATTGGTGAAACGTTAAAATGACCGCTTGAGAGGATTAAAACCATAGGAGGAAGTTATAATTATGTCAGTAGTTTCAATGAAACAATTACTTGAAGCTGGTGTTCACTTTGGCCACCAAACTAGAAGATGGGATCCTAAAATGGCTCCTTACATTTTTACACAAAGAAATGGCATTTACATCATTGACTTGCAAAAGACAATTAAGATGTTAGATGACGCATACGCATTTGTTAGAGCAGTTGCTCAAAATAATGGTGTTATTCTTTTTGTGGGTACTAAAAAACAAGCTCAAGATTCAATTGCTGAAGAAGCAACTCGTGCTGGTCAATATTATGTTAACCAACGTTGGTTAGGTGGTACTTTGACTAACTGGAAGACCATCCAAAGCCGAGTTCAAAGATTAAAAGATTTAAAGAAAATGTCAGAAGATGGTACTTTCGATGTACTACCAAAGAAGGAAGCCTCACTTTTGACTAAAGAAATGGATAAGTTAGAAAGATTCTTAGGTGGTATTGAAGATATGCCTAGAATTCCTGATGTCTTATTTGTTGTTGACCCTAAGAAAGAAAAGATTGCTGTACACGAAGCAAATATTTTGGGTATTCCAGTCGTAGCGATGGTTGATACCAATACTGACCCAGAACCAGTAGATGTTGTTATTCCTTCAAATGATGATGCTATCCGAGCAATTCGCTTAATTTCTGGTGCAATGGCTGATGCTGTTATTGAAGGTAAGCAAGGTCAAGATGATAGTGATGAGAAAGTTGAAGCCGAAATGGTTAAGGGCAGTGACGACAATGCTACTGTAGAAACTGAAGAAGCTTCAGACGAAAACTAGTTTTATTTGGAAGGAAACTTTAATGGCTAACATTACTGCTAAACAAGTTAAAGAGTTACGTGACCGGACCGGTGCCGGGATGATGGATTCCAAGAAAGCTTTAGTTCAAGCTGATGGAGACATTGAAAAA
Source organism: Lactobacillus sp. X-49 (assembly GCF_057063645.1). NCBI lineage: Bacteria > Bacillati > Bacillota > Bacilli > Lactobacillales > Lactobacillaceae > Lactobacillus > Lactobacillus sp. X-49. The sequence continues at coordinate 31,194 of NZ_JBXSQM010000007.1, read as the reverse complement.
GCAATCGATATCTTAAGAGAAAATGGTGTTGCTAAAGCTGCTAAGAAGAGTGGTCGGATTGCAGCTGAAGGCTTGGCAGAGTTCGCCTTTGAGGGCAATACTGCTGTTTTAGTTGAGATCAACTCAGAGACTGACTTTGTTTCTTCAAATGACAAATTCATTAAATTAGTCGACGATGTTACTAAGGCAATTCTTGCAACTAAACCTGCCAATGTTGAAGAAGCATTGAAAGCACCAATGGGTGATACTACTATTGGTGATGCAATCACTAATTTGACTGCTGTTATTGGCGAAAAGATCACTTTGAGAAGATTCGATTTGATTTCTAAGAATGATGATGAAGTATTTGGTGCATATAAACATAATGGTGGTGCAATTGTTGCTCTTGTTACTTTAAAGGGTGATAGCGCAGAAGCCGCTAAGAATATTGCAATGCACGTAGCTGCAATTAACCCAGAATACTTAAACAAAGAATCAGTTCCTAAAGCTGACTTTGATCGGCAAAAAGAAGTTTTCACTAAGGAAACTGAAAAAGAAGGCAAGCCTGCTAATATTATTCCTAAGATCGTTGAAGGTCGAGTTAATAAATACTTGAGTGAAATTTGTTTGGTTGATCAACCTTACGTTAAGGATGGCGACATGACAGTTGCTGAATATGCAAAATCAGCAAATTCTGAAGTAGTAAACTTTACTCGTTATGAAGTTGGCGAAGGTATCGAAAAGAAACAAGAAGATTTTGCTGCTGAAGTTAAAGAACAAATGAAATAATATTTTCAATTTTAATTTTTAAAATTGATACGAAACCCCATAATTAGTAGTCGTAATTATGGGGTATTTGTATGTTAATTAATGACTCATAATTAAAGGTATTATCATTGAATTCACAAAAATTATGAAGATAGTTTTACTGTATTTAATATTGAAATTTGTTTTCAGTTAAAACTAATAATCCGTCCTAATTTAAGTGATAAATTCTAGCTAGTTATAATAAATGTAAAGTTTGACAATATTACAATAGAGTGTTATTTAGTTAGATAGAGACGATAGATTAATTTAACTATATGAAAGAAAGTTATGAAAACGTATTTAAGTATTGACATTGGTGGTACAGAAAATAAATTTGCTCAATTTAACCAAGCTGGTAATGTTATCAATAAAGGGAAAGTTAAAACCAAACATGAGAAAAAAAACTTTTTAGCAACTATAGATCAAATTATTGATAATTACTCAGCCGAAATAAAAGGTATCGCTTTTTGTACTCCAGGTAAAGTTGAAAAGACAAGAATTCATTTTGGTGGAGCTTTGCCTTTTCTGGATGGAGTTGATTTTGCACAAAGATATGGTAATAAGCTTAATATTCCAGTTGCAGTTATCAATGATGGTAAAGCTAGTATTTTGGCTGAGAGCTGGCTGGGCAGTTTAAAGGGTGAGAAAAATTGCGCAGCAATTACTTTAGGTACCGCTGTTGGAGGCGGCATTATAATTGATGGACATTTGCTGGAAGGAGTTCATTATCAAGCTGGCGAGCTTAGTTTCATGATTTGTAATAGTTCACATCTGTCAAAGATGGCTGGAAGTGCTGCAATAACTGGCTCGGCAGTCAAATTTATTCAGGAAGTTAATCATCATCTCGGTTATTCAGATGAAAATGATGGTCGAAATGCTTTTGATGCTATTCAAGAAAAAAATCCTGAAGCGGTCAAAATTTTTCATTCGTTTTGCTTGAGGATTGCAATCTTGATTTTGAATCTTCAAACAGTTGTAGATGTAACTAAAATTGCAATTGGTGGTGGAATAAGTGCCCAGCCCATTTTGCTTCCTGCAATTAATAAGGCGTATGATAAATTAATTTATGAGATAAACCCGGTGATCGGGCAAACCTTAACTAAACCAAAAATAGTTGCAGCAAGTTTTCAAAATGAATCTAATCTTTATGGGGCTTTGTATAATTTGTTGTTACAAATGAACAACGAAAATTTGAATCATTAAATTTGAAACTCATTTCGAAAAAATAGATTTTGTTAGTTTAACTACCAATTTGTTTGATAAAGGATGAGTTTTTTTATGACAAAAATCCGTTCTTTTGTTTTGTTCATCAACATTAAAAGACTTTATATGGTAGAATAATTTAAGTTAATAGAGGAGGTTGTCATGACTGAAGTTAAATATAGGCGGGTTGTTTTGAAAATTTCCGGAGAAGCTTTAGCCGGTGATAAGGGTACTGGTATTGATCCGACGGTCATTAGTCATTTAGCAGAAGAAATCAAGACAGTTCACGATTTAGGCGTTGAAATTGGAATTGTTTGTGGTGGCGGAAACATGTGGCGAGGAGAAACCGGAGCGAAACTTGGAATGGAACGTTCCCAAGCAGACTACATGGGAATGCTAGCAACTATCATGAACGGCCTAGCTCTTCAAGATGGTTTAGAGCATGTCGGTGTCCCAACAAGGCTTCAAACTTCAATTGAAATGAGACAAATCGCTGAGCCTTACATTAGAAGAAAGGCAATCCGTCATTTAGAAAAGGGCCGTGTAGTAATTATGGGTGGAGGTACAGGTAATCCGTATTTTTCAACCGATACAACTGCGGCTTTACGTGCAGCTGAAATAAATGCTGATGTTATTTTAATGGCTAAAAATGGCGTTGATGGTGTTTATACAGCTGATCCTAAGCTTGATCCAAGTGCAACAAAGTATAGCGAATTAACTCAACTTGATGTTATCGCTAAAGATTTAAAGGTGATGGACAGAACAGCAAGTTCACTTTCAATGGACACAAATATTCCGTTAATTGTTTTTAATGTTAATACTGAAGGAAATATTAAACGAGTTGTTTTGGGAGAAAATATAGGAACAGTTATTGAAGGAGGAAAATAATGAATAATGAAGTAATTAAAAAAGCCAAACAAAACATGAGTAAGTCGATCAATGTTTTTGAAAAGAATCTTGCGTCTATTCGTGCAGGCGTAGCAAATTCAGCTATTCTTGATGGTATTAAAGTGGATTATTATGGTGTTCCAACTCCTTTAACGCAAATGGCAGGTATTACAATTCCAGAAGCACGTGTTCTTTTGATTACGCCATATGATCAAACTAGTTTAGATAACATTGAACATGCTTTGCTCGCTTCTAATCTTGGATTGACTCCAGCAAATGATGGTAAAGTCATCCGTTTGGTAATTCCACAATTAACTGGTGAAAGACGCCAAGAAATTGCTAAGCAAGTTAATAAACTTGCCGAAGAAGGTAAAATTGCTATTAGAAATATTCGTCGTGATGCAATGAATAGTTTAAAAAAACAACAAAAAGATGATGAAATAACTGAAGATGAGCAACGTAATCTTGAAAAGCAAGTTCAAAAGGAAACTGATAATGCAACTAAAAAGGTGGATGAACTTGCTGAACAGAAGCGTAAAGAAATCACGCAAGGATAACGAATGGCAGATAAAAAGAATCAATTAAATCATTTGGCAATTATTATGGATGGTAATGGCCGTTGGGCTACTAAGCAGGGCAAACCTCGCATTGCTGGACATCATGAAGGAATGAATAATGTTGAGCGCATAACATTGGCCGCTAATGATCTTGGAATTAAAGTATTATCATTATATGCCTTTTCTACTGAAAATTGGGCACGTCCAAAAGAAGAAGTAGCGTATTTAATGAATTTACCTGTTCGCTTTTTTGATAAATTTATGCCAACATTGATGGAAAATAATGTTAAGGTTAATATTATGGGTTATCTTGATCAGTTGCCAGCAAAAACTTTTACAGTTGTGGAACGTGCCATGACTCAAACTGCTAATAATACTGGTTTGATTTTAAATTTTGCTTTCAATTATGGTTCAAGAAATGAGATAACAACTGCAGTAAAGGAAGTAGCTGAATTGGTAGAATCTAAGCAAATTACTTCTAGTCAAATTAATGAGCAAATGATTTCTGAGCATTTGATGACCGCTAACCTTGGAGAATATTGTGATCCAGACCTTTTGATAAGGACTTCAGGAGAGCAAAGGCTTTCAAATTTTTTGCTCTGGCAATTAGCTTATGCTGAATTAGCTTTTAGCCCTAAATACTGGCCGGATTTTACTAAAAAAGACTTAGCGGAGTTTGTTAAAGATTTTCAAAATCGACATCGTCGCTTTGGCAAAGTCGATGAATCAGATAGTTAGGTAATTATATGAAACAACGTGTGATCACAGCAATTATTGCTTTAATGTTATTTATTCCTATTGTTCTTTTAGGTGGAATATGGATGGATTTACTAACAGTGGCTTTTGCTGCAGTTGGTATTAGCGAAATATTCTTAATGAAGAAGCAAATTTTGGTTTCTATAAACTTTTTATTAGCTTTACTTGCAACGATAATTTGGGCAGTTCCCGATAGTTTTATCAAGAGTATGCCATTTCATTGGACAAAATATGGAATTTACTTTAGTTTAATTATGCTAATGTTGACTTGGACTGTTTTATCTAAGAACAAGACGACATTTGATGATGTCGGTGCATATACATTAGGTTCTTTGTATATTGGAACAGGATTTCATTACATGGCAAGTATAAGAAATAGTTCTAACGGATTAGCTTTATTGTGCTATGTATTTGTAGTGGTGTGGCTAACTGATACAGGAGCTTACATGATTGGTCGTAAAATAGGTAAGCATAAATTATGGCCCGTAATTAGTCCCAACAAAACCTGGGAAGGTTCCCTGGGGGGGACGTTATGCGCCGTAATATGTGCAGCAATTTATACTTATTTTGTTCAAGTAGGTCAATCACAAATAGAAATGATCGGTTTTGCACTGATTTTATCAATTATTGGTCAAATGGGGGATTTAGTAGAATCAGCGTATAAACGTTACTACGGCGTCAAAGATTCGGGTAAAATATTGCCAGGTCATGGTGGCATTTTAGATCGCTTTGACAGTATGTTGTTTGTTTTGCCAGTTTTTGCTGCTTTATTAGGAATTGTGCATTAGGTGATAAATTTGAAAGGAATATTAATCTTTCTAATAGTTTTTGGCTTGCTGGTTTTTATTCATGAATTTGGTCATTTTATTGTCGCAAAAAAATGTGGGATTTTAGTTCGTGAATTTTCGATTGGGATGGGACCTAAACTCTTTCAAGTTCGTCGTAATCCAACTACGTATACTATTCGCTGGTTACCTTTAGGCGGATATGTACGTTTAGCTGGAAGTGACGAAGATACTGCACTTGAGCCTGGGATGTTAGTTATTGTCCAATTGGATAATAACGAAAAGGTAACAAGAATCGATGCTTCCGGTTCAGATATTCCAATTGAAGGAATACCTGTGCAAATTACCAAGGCGGATTTAGTTGATAAGTTGTTTATTAGTGGTTATGAAAATGGTAATGAAAGTAAAAACGTAACATATTCTGTCTGTCATGACGCCACTATTATTGACCAATCGAAGACAGAGTTAGTTATTGCCCCTCGTGATACGCAATTTCAAGAAGTCAATGTTTGGCAAAAGCTTGCTACAAATGTTGCTGGTCCTCTAATGAATATTATTTTAGGTTTTGTCGTTTTTTTGATCTGGACTTTTACGGTTGCTGGTCCTCCAACGACAACAATTGACCAGGTTAGTGCGGCCTCACCAGCAGAAAATGCACAAATTAAAGCAGGTTCAAAGATAATTTCAATTAATAATCATCCAGTCACCAGTTTTGACGATATTTCACAGCAAATTGATCAAAGCAGAGGAAACAATTTGCATATTAAGCTAAATAAAAATGGTCAAAATCAAGTAGTAAATGTTAGACCTCAAAAAGTTTCTATACAAGGTCAGACTAGTTATCAAATTGGTATTAAGGCCAAAAGTGATGAACGTGCAATAGTTAAATTTAACCGAGGCTGGTCTACCTCGGTTACAACAACGGGAATGATATTTAATGCTGTTGGGGATTTATTTAGTCATTTTAGTTTGAATAAATTATCTGGTCCTGTTGGTATTTATTCACAAACTTCACAGGTTTCACAGATGGGCTTTTCCTATGTATTAGCCTTTTTAGCAATGATATCAATTAATTTGGGGATAGTAAATTTAATTCCAATACCTGGCTTGGATGGTGGAAAATTTTTATTAAATTTAATTGAGCTTTTTCGTGGAAAACCGATTTCACCTGAACATGAAGCAATGGTTGAGCTTATCGGGTTTGGTTGTTTATTATTATTAATTATTGCTGTTACAGGAAACGATATTTATCGTTATTTTATTAAGTGAAAGATTTTTGTTCATTTGGGAGAAAATTAATGCGTCAATCTAAATTTTTTATGCCTACTTCAAAAGAAGCTCCTTCGGATGCAGTGGCAGAGAGTCATAAACTAATGCTTAGGGGAGGATATGTTCGTCAGGTTACTGCGGGGGTATATTCTTATTTACCATTAGGTTTTCGAGTTCTAATAAAAGTTCAACACATAATGAAGGAAGAAATGGCTAAGATCAATGTACCTGAAATGGCCATGCCTGATTTATTACCAGCTTCTCTTTGGGAAGAATCTGGTCGTTGGCAAAAATATGGTTTAGAAATGTTTAGACTAAAGGATCGACATGGTCGTCTAAGTCTATTAGGACCAACGCACGAAGAGACTTTTACCGAAATTGTAGCCAAAAATTTAAAGAGCTATAAACAGATGCCAATTGCGTTATATCAAATTCAAACTAAGTTTCGTGATGAAAATCGGCCACGCTTCGGATTACTTAGAACTCGTGAATTTATTATGCTCGATGCATATAGCTTTGCAGCTACCAAAGAACAACTTGATCAACAATTTGATGATGAGAAGAAGGCCTTTGAAGCTATATTTCATCGTTGTGGAGTCAAGGTGACCCCAGTTATTGCCGATTCTGGCACAATGGGTGGTAAAAATTCTACGGAGTTTCAAGCTCCAGCAGCAATAGGTGAGGATACTATTGCTACTAATGAAACGGGTACTTACTCTGCTAACCTAGAAATGGCAGCCAGTGTTGATACTTTCAAACCGGTAAAAGAAGATCCTCAACCTCTTAATCTGGTAGCAACACCCGATCAAGAAACAATTGCTGAATTGGCTAATTTCTTAAATGTTGAGAATACTCGAATTGTGAAGAGCGTTCTATATATTGTTAATGAAAAAGAACGTATTTTAGTTTTAATTAGAGGTGATAAGCAAGTTAATGAGGTGAAGCTGACCCATTTGCTTGATGCGGATTCAGTTCGTGTTGCAACTGATGAAGAATTAAAACAAATAACTACTATTAGTAAGGGAAGCATTGGTCCGGTTAATGCAGACTGGGCTGATCAAATTGTTGCTGATGAAACAGTTAAGAATTTATCTAATGTGATTGTTGGGGCTAATAAGATCGGTTATCAATTTGAAAATACAAATATCAATCGTGATTACAAAGTTGATATTTTTGGAGATATCCGAGTTGCTAATGAAGGCGAGCCTGACCCTATTGATCATTTGCCATTACAATTTACAACTTCAATTGAAGTTGGTCACATTTTCAAGCTTGGTACTTACTATACTGAAAAAATGGGTGCAAATTTCTTGGATCAAAATGGTAAGGCACAGCCAGTAATTATGGGTTCATACGGAATAGGTGTTACTCGCGTATTGTCTGCAGTTATTGAGCAACACCTAACTAAACATGGAATTGCTTGGCCACAGGAAATTGCTCCATTTGCTCTTCATATTGTCCAAATGAAAATGAAAGATGAAGCACAGACTCAATTAGCTGAAAAACTTGAACAAGAATATGGTAATAAATATGATGTTCTATATGATGATCGCAATGAACGTGCTGGTGTAAAATTTGCAGATGCTGATCTTGTAGGCGCACCAATTAGGGTTACTATTGGTAAGAAAGCTAATGAAGAAATTGTTGAAGTCAAACGTCCGGTTGATGAAAAGGCTACTGAAATGACAATTAGTGAATTAGCTGATTTTGTAGAAAAAGAGTTAGGATAATTTTCGTGGCTACTAAAAACGAACTTTTCTTACGACTTTTAGAGCAAATCCATTTTCCAAATGAATTTGAGGATAATGAAGTTTTGCAAAAAGGCCAAATTACAGATGTAGACGTATATACTAAAGAACATAGGTGGGATATCCATGTTCTTTTTGCTACACCATTAAAATACGCGACTTACGATGCTTTAAATAATGCAATTACAGCAAGTTTTTCATCCTTTGTCAAAACACGGTTATTGATAAATTCTCAAGATGGTTCAGATGAATATTTGAAAGAGTATTGGAAACATGCGGTGCAAAATTCTCAAATTTTACAACCTGTTGCCCGAGAATTTATTTCAACTCATTTACCCAAAAAAGTAAATGGTCGCTGGATTATACCTGTTGATAATTTAGTAGTTGATGACTTAATTGACCAAAAGACACTTGATCAATTAGCAATGGAAATGCGTACGTTTGGCTTTTTTAATTTAAAATTTTTGACAGAAATTGATGAAGCAAACTCTCAAAATAATTTAGCTAGTTTGCAGCAACTACAAAAAGAACATGAGCATGATATGCAAAAAGCATACAATGCTGCAACACCAAAAGAACATTCTAACTCTCAAACTTATTCAACGAAAAAAACTCACTATGGAAATCATAAGCTTGATGAAAGTATTCCAATTACTAAAATCAAAAACGTAATTGATGGCAGTAGAAATGTTGTAATCGAAGGTAATATTTTTAATGTTGAAACGCGCGAACTAAAAAATGGTGCGGTGATTTTTTTGGGTGAAATTACCGATTATACGGACTCACTGGTGTTTAAAAAATTTATAGCTGATAAAGATCAATTGCAAAATATTGCTAATTTAAAAGTTGGAACTTGGGCAAAAATGCAAGGTTCTGCTTTAGAAGATCAGTGGAGTCACGATACTGTTTTTAATATTTCTAAATTTGAAATTATCGAACATATTGGTCGCCAAGAAAAATACGATGGTGAGCAAAAGCGAATTGAGTTACACCTACATACTAATATGAGTCAACTAGATGCGACTAATCCAGCAAGTAAATTTATTGCAGCTGCAAAAAAATTCGGGCAAAAGGCAATTGCAATTACCGATCATGGCGGGGTTCAAAGTTTTCCCGAAGCCTATAACGCTGGGAAAAAGAACGATATTAAGATAATTTATGGTCTTGAAGCAAATATGATCGATGATCATGCTTTACTTGTTCTTAATCCAGCTCCAATGAAATATCGAGACCGTGAATTTGTGATTTTTGATGTTGAAACAACGGGATTGTCGTCAGTGTACGATACAATCATTGAAATCGGTGCAGTCAAAATGAAAAATGGGGAAGTTATTGCTCGGTTTGATAAATTTATTAATCCCCATCACCCACTGAGTGAGCAAACAATTAACCTGACTTCGATTACTGATGAAATGGTGGGGTCCGCAGATGATGAAGCTGTTGTAATTAAACAATTTCAAGACTTTTATGGTGATCGACCATTATGTGGACATAATGTACAATTTGACTTAGGATTTGTAAATGCTGCGCTAAGGCGTGCATCATTAGATGAAATCACGCAACCTGTAGTAGATACTCTGGAAGTATCAAGACTTTTACATCCAGAGCAGGCTAGACATACTTTGGATTCTCTAGCTAAAAAGTATCGAGTTGTTTTAGAACATCATCATCGTGCAAATCAGGATGCTGAAGCAACCGGCTATTTGATGTTTAAATTATTAGATGCATTTAATGATAAATATCATGAAGATAATTTGGGAAAAATGAATAGTTATGCTGCACATGGTCAGATCTTTAAGCGAGCAAGACCCCAGCATATGACTGTTTTGGCTCAAACGCAGGCTGGACTTAAAAATTTGTATCGACTAGTTTCAATTGCAAATACTAAATATTTTTATCGCATTCCACGAACTCCAAAATCAGACTTAATTAAAAATCATAAAGGCTTACTATATGGATCTGGATGTTCAGAAGGCGAAGTTTTTACTGCAATGTTGCAAAAAGGATATAATGAGGCTCGTGAAAAAGCAAAATTTTATGATTTTCTTGAGATTCAGCCCCCAGCTAATTATTCGACATTGATTGAAGACCATTTAATTAGTGACAAAGCGGAGTTAGAAGAGATTCTAACTAATATATATAAATTAGGTAAAGAGTTGGATAAACCGGTGGTGGCAACTGGTGATGCACATTATATTGAACCAAGAGATGCAATTTACCGAACAATTTTAATTTCGGCTCAAAGAGGCAATCCTAATCGTAATAAAAAACAACCTGATTTACATTTTTATACAACTCAAGAAATGCTTGAAGCATTTAGTTTTTTGGGTGAAGAGGTCGCAAAAGAGGTAGTAATTTCAAATCCTAATAAAATAGCTGAGTCTACTGAAGAAATTTCTCCAATTAAGGATGGATTATATCCACCGCACATTGATAATGCAGATGAAGAAATGAAACGGCTAACTTATGATAAAGCACATGAATTATATGGTAACCCGCTGCCTCAAATAGTACAAGATCGTTTAGATATGGAATTAAATTCGATTATTTCCAATGGTTATGCTGTTATTTATCTTATTTCACAACGATTGGTTGCTAAATCCAATAAAGACGGCTATTTGGTTGGTTCCCGTGGATCAGTTGGTTCTAGTCTAGTTGCTACGATGTCTGGTATTACTGAGGTTAATCCGCTAGCACCACATTATCGTTGCCCAAATTGCAAATACACCGAATTCTTTGAGAATGGTGAATATGGTTCGGGTTATGATTTACCAGATAAAAAATGTCCAAAATGCAATACTGAATTGGTAAAAGACGGACAAGATATTCCTTTTGCAACTTTTCTAGGCTTTCATGGTGATAAGGTGCCAGATATTGATTTGAACTTTTCTGGTGATTATCAACCGGTGGCACACAACTTTATTCGAGTTATGTTTGGTCCGACTAATTCATATCGGGCTGGGACTATTGCTACAGTTGCTGATAAAACAGCTTATGGCTATGCTAAACATTACGATGATGAAAAAGAATTAAGCTTGCGAAAAGCAGAATTAGATCGTCTGGCTACTGGTGTTAGTGGCGTTAAGCGAACAACCGGTCAACATCCAGCTGGAATTGTTGTAGTTCCAGATGACATGGATATTTATGATTTTACTCCTGTTCAATATCCTGCAGATGATGTAAATGCAGCTTGGAAAACCACTCATTTTGATTTTCATTCTATTCATGATAACATTTTAAAATTTGATATTCTTGGTCACGATGATCCAACGATGATCAGAATGTTGCAGGATTTGTCTGGGGTTGATCCATTAACTATTCCACCAGATGATCCTGGAGTTATGTCCTTGTTTTCTAGTCCTAAGATTTTAGGAGTAACTCCGGAGCAAATCCAATCAAAAACAGGAACTTTAGGCGTGCCAGAGTTTGGAACCAAATTTGTTCGTGGAATGCTTGAAGAAACAAAACCAACAACATTTTCAGAATTATTGCAAATTTCTGGATTATCCCACGGTACAGATGTATGGCTGGGCAATGCTGAAGAATTAATTAATAATGGCACGTGTAAATTAAAGAATGTAATTGGCTGTCGCGATAATATTATGATGGACTTAATTCACTGGGGTGTACAGCCTGAAGTTGCGTTCTCAACGATGGAGTCAGTTCGTCATGGGCGTGGAATTAGTGATGATGACATGGCTATTTTACAAAAAAATGAAAAAATTCCTAATTGGTACATTCCTTCTTGTTTGAAGATTAAGTACATGTTCCCCAAAGCTCATGCTACTGCTTATATCTTAATGGCTTTGAGAATTGCATGGTTTAAGGTATATTATCCTGAAATATACTATGCCGCTTATTTTTCAGTTCGTGCAAATTTATTTGACTTAGTTGCAATGAGTCATGGGAAAAACACTGTAAAAAAAGCAATGAGTGATATTCAAGAAAAGGGCAATGATGCATCGGCGAAAGATAAGAGCTTGTTAACTGTTTTGGAAATTGCTAATGAATGTCTTGAACGCGGAATTAATATCAAAATGGTTGATCTTAATCAATCAGAAGCAACGAATTTTAAAATTATTGATCAACATACAATTTTGGCACCATTTAATGCAGTTCCAGGACTCGGTATTAATGCAGCAAAGCAAATTGTTGCCGCTCGCGCTGAACAAGAGTTTTTATCAAAGGAAGATTTGGCAAACAGGGGTAGAGTTTCTCAATCAATAATGAATTATTTAGAGGATAATGAGGTGTTAGCTGATTTACCAGATCAAAATCAACTCTCGCTCTTTTAATTTTTTGCAGTATTAATATAAATGTGGTATACTTCATATAGAAGTTCGAATAATGATTCGGAGTGAGCTATCTAGCTCACTCTTTTTATTACGGAGGAAAGTACTTGGCGAAAGTTAAAGAATCTGTTCTCGCAGAAATTAAGCCAATCATTGCGTCGTGTAATGATGAATTAGTTGATTGTGAATACGTAAAAGAAAAAGGTCAAAATTATTTAAGGATATACGTTGATCGTGAAAATGGTATTGATATAAATGAAATTGCTAATTTAAGCGAGTTAATATCTGTAAAACTAGATAAAATTGAACCTGATCCATTTCCAGAGCCTTATGTTTTAGAACTATCTTCACCTGGAGTTGAACGTGAGATTAAAACAGCTAATGATTGGAAAAAGGCATTGAATAATTATATTCATGTTGCCCTTTATCAAAAAATAGCTGATAAAAAAGAATATGAAGGTACATTGAGGTCATATAGTGGTGACGAGATTGAATTGGAAATCAAGATAAAAACTAGGCGAAAACAGATTACTATTCCCCGTAAATTGATTGCAAGTATTAGGTTTGCAATTGAATTTTAGAAAGGCTGATTAAAACTTATGTCTAAAGAAATGCTGGAAGCGTTTGCTACTTTAGAAAAAACAAAGGGCATTAAACAAGATGTTATCGTTGAGGCAATCGAAGCAGCTCTTGTTGCTGCTTATAAAAAAAATTATAACCAAGCAACGAATGTAGTAGTTGAATTTGATGAGCGCAAAGGTGATTTTAAATTAATGACTGAAAAGGTTGTTGTTGAAGAGGTTCATGATGATCGATTAGAAATCAGTTTAAAGGATGCTTTGGCTATTAATAGAGCCTATGAATTAGGCGATACAATTAGATTTGAAGTGGCTCCGAAGAACTTTGGTCGTATTGCCGCTCAAACAGCTAAGCAGGTCATTATGCAACATTTACGTGAAGCTGAAAGAAACCAAATAATAGATGAATATTCACAATATGAAGATGAATTGATCACTGGAACCGTCGAAAGACGTGATAATAGATTCGTTTATGTTAAAATTGGAAATGTTGAAGCAGTGATGCCACGTAATGATCAAATGCCTAATGAAAGTTATAATCCGCAAGATCAAATTAGAGTGCTAGTAACTCACGTAGGTTCCGATTCTAAAGGTGCACAGATTACTGTTTCACGAACTGCTCCTGACATGGTTAAGCGACTATTTGAACAAGAAGTTCCTGAAATTTATGACGGTACAGTTGAAATAGTTTCAATTGCTCGTGAAGCTGGTGATAGAACTAAGATTGCTGTTAAAACAAACGATCCTAATATTGATCCGGTTGGTACTTGTGTAGGTCAGCGTGGTGCCCGAGTTCAAAATGTAGTAAATGAACTTGATGGTGAAAATATTGATGTTGTTAAATATGAAGAAGATCCATCAGATTTTATTGCTAATGCGCTTAATCCTGCAGAGGTTATTGCAGTACAATTTGGAGATGAAGAGGATGAAAAAAGTGCTTTAGTAATTGTACCTGATTATCAATTATCGCTAGCAATTGGTAAAAAGGGACAAAACGTTCGCTTGGCAGCACGTTTAACAGGCTATAAAATTGATATTAGACCTGAATCAGAAGTTGAATTTGTTGATGAAGCTAATGCTGAAGAGCCTGAAGTCACAGCTGCTGTTGAAGCAAATGAGTCTTCTGAAGAAAGTAACGATCTTAGTCAAACCAGTGAAGCTGCTGAGTCAACTTCTGATGAAGTTATTGATATTGAAGAATAATGGGTCAAGGAGGGGTTCTTTTGAAAAAAAGAAAAATTCCAATGCGAAAAGATCTGCTAACGAATACTATGAAGCCCAAAAAAGAGCTAGTTCGAATTGTAGTTGACAAGGATAAAAATGTGACCGTTGATCCGACAGGAAAAGAACCAGGTCGTGGAGCTTATGTTTCACTAGACCCGAGCAAAATTCAGTTTGCTAAAGATAAAGGCCTACTGGAACGCAGCTTAGGTGCAAAAATATCAGATTCATTCTATGAGGAATTATATTCTTATGTTGATCATCAAAAAGCAAGAAAAGAATTGTTTGGTGATAAATAACGTTGCAGAATAGACAAAAAGCATTAAATTTGTTGGGACTGGCTGAACGAGCTGGGAAACTAGTTACAGGACAAGAAATCGTTACTGTTGGACTTAAGGCAAAAAAAATTAAAATTGTTATTTTGGCTAGTGACATTCAACCAGATACCAGTGAAAAAGTAAGAAGAGTTGCTGGAAAAAATGAAATTAAAGTTATTTCCGACTTTACTAGTAATGAACTTTCACATGCTATCGGTAAGAAGCGTAAAGTATTAGGAATTACCGATGCTGGCTTTGGTAAAGCATTAGTTCAAAAGATTCATGAAGGAGTGTGATTGGATGACTAAGAAAAGAATTTACGAAATTGCAAAAGAGTTAGGCATCGATAATAAAGTTGTGGTCAATAAAGCTAAAGACCTAGGCTTTGATGTAAAAAATCATATGTCATCACTAGAAGATTCAGAAGTGGATCAGTTAAAGGGTAATTTGCGTAACCCCGCTCCCGCAAAAAAGGAAGATAAGTCAGTTAAAAAGATTAATAAAATCAAAATTTCTGTTACTTCAATTCGTAAAAACGAAAAAAAGCACGAAGAAGAAAAAAACAGTAGCAATCATCAAAATAGACGTCGTTCAAACAATCATAGGCGACAAAAAGAATCTAATGCAAAACTTGCCAACCACAGTCAAAAAACGGCAAAACCTGTGGCACAGGATTTGCTTAAACAACTAAAGCATAAACAAAGAGTAGAGGAAAATACGCTGAATCGTCAAAATGAAAAGGTTAGTAAAAATTTTGGTCAAGAAGTGACTAAGTCGACTTCTACAAGAGAAGAAGTAAAAAAAGAACCTAAAGAAAACAAAGAAGTAATTACTAAAAAAGAAATTTCAAAATCAAAAGTAACTGGTCCAAAAATTATTAAACCGTCACCTGCTAGAATGAAGCAAAATCATAATTCAGCAGTAGCAAACAAGGTTAAAATAGTTGAACCAAGTACTACTCAAGAGCCAGCAAAAGATGATAACAGACGTGGAAATGGACATACCCGCAATACTGGCAAACCAGGTCGCAAAGGTAGAAATCAATCATATGCTGGTGGCAATAATCATCCTAAACGCCAAGAAAGACGTAAAGCAAAGTCTAAAAAACGTCAAATAGAACAAATTCCTAAGAAGCAACCATCCCAAAGAAAGGAACGTCCGTTGCCAGAAACGTTGACTTATGAAGTTGGTATGAATGCTCAAGATTTAGGTAAAACTTTACACAGAGAACCAGCAGAAATTGTTAAGAAATTATTTATGCTTGGGATAATGACCAACCAAAATCAGTCGCTTGACAAAGATACAATTGAATTAATTGCAGCTGAGTATGGCATTAATGCTGAAGAAAAAATTCATGAGGATATTTCTGATATTGATAACTTGTATGAAAAACAGATGGCTGCTTCAAAAGAATCGAAGTTTCAAGTTAAGCGTCCGCCAGTTGTTACCATTATGGGACATGTTGATCATGGTAAGACTACATTGCTTGATCGATTGAGACATACTCATGTTTCAGCTCATGAAGCTGGAGGAATTACTCAAAAAATTGGTGCATATCAAGTAAGAATCGGTAAGGACTTAATTACATTCTTAGATACACCGGGACATGCGGCATTTTCAAATATGCGTGAACGCGGAGCAGAAATTACAGATATTGTTGTTTTAGTTGTTGCTGCTGATGACGGTGTAATGCCCCAAACAATTGAAGCTATTGATCATGCTAAGAGTGCCCATGTTCCAATTATTGTTGCAATTAACAAGATGGACGCTCCAGGTGCTAATCCGGAACATGTTATTGAACAGCTAATGCAGTATAACTTAATTCCGGAAGATTATGGCGGGGACACAATTTTTGTTAAAATATCGGCTAAAACAGGTGAAAATGTTGATGAGCTTTTGCAAATGATTCTCCTTCAAGCTGATGTGATGGAATTAAAAGCTGATTCAAAGCAAAAAGCTATTGGTACTGTAATTGAGGCTCGGTTATCACGTGGTCGTGGACCAGTTGCTGATATCTTAATACAACAAGGTACGTTGCACACAGGTGACCCAATTGTTGTTGGTAATCGCTTTGGTCGTGTTCGTGTGATGACTAATGATCGTGGTCGACAAGTTGAAAAAGCAACGCCTTCAATGCCTGTTGAAATAACTGGTTTAAATGATGTTCCTGAATCTGCTGATAAAATTGTTGTCTTTGATGATGAAAAAACTGCTAGAAGTGTTGGAGAGCAAAGGGCACAACAGGCTTTGCAGCAATCTCGTGAAAATACTCAACATGTTACGTTGGACAATCTTTTCGATACAATGAAAAAAGAAAACATGAAAGAAGTTGGTGTCGTTTTAAAGGCCGATGTTCAGGGATCAGCTGAGGCATTACAGCAATCACTTGAAAAAATTGAAGTTGAAGGTGTACGCGTAAATATTATTCACTCTGGTGTTGGTGCTGTTAATGAATCTGATGTTGCACTGGCAGCGGCTTCCAATGCCTTTATCCTTGGGTTTAATGTAAGGCCAACTGCAACAGCTAAATCACAAGCGGAATCCGATGCTGGAGTTGATATTCGACTATACAGTGTTATCTATAAAGCAATTGACGATGTTAAAGCAGCCATGCAAGGAATGTTGGAGCCAACTTACGAAGATAAAGTTGTCGGAAATCTGACCGTTCGTGAAATTTGGAAAGTGTCTAAAGTTGGGACTATCGCAGGAGCATTTGTTGATTCTGGCTATGTTTCTCGAGATTCTGAAGTAAACTTAATTCGCAATGGTGTTGTAATCTATACTGGTAAAGTTGGTTCGCTAAAGAGATTTAAAGACGATGTTAAGGTTGTTAAGCAAGGGTTAGATTGTGGACTGACAATTGAAGGCTATAATGACATTAAAGTTGGCGATGAACTTGAAGCTGTTGAACAACAGGAAGTTAAGCCTAGTTAGTTAAAATTGGAGGCAAATATGAAACACAGAATAGGTCGCGTTGAAGGTGAAATCCTTCGTGAGTTAACTAAAATTTTGCGCAAAAACATACGTGATCCACGTGTTAAAGATGTAACCATAACCGCTGTAGAATGCAGCAATGATCTTTCATATGCAACTATTTTTTATAGTATACTCAGTGACAGTCCTCAAAAAGAAGAAGAGGCTGCTAACGGATTAGAAAAAGCCAAAGGCATGGCACGTCATCTTTTGGGCCAGGTTTTAACTGTCTATAAGGTTCCAGAGCTTATATTTAAGCGAGATAATTCAGTTAAATATGGTAGTAAAATTGATCGATTAATTGCCGAAGTAAAAAGACAAGAAGAAGATCGAAATAATTAAAAAAAGCGCTCTTTGGCGCTTTTTTAATAGGTAGGTAAGATGATAAACGGAATTTTAGTAATCGATAAAGATAAAGGAATGACTAGTGCAGATGTTGTTTATCAGTTGCGAAAAGCTTTACATATTAAAAAAATTGGTCACGCAGGGACGTTAGATCCCGATGTTACTGGTGTTTTACCTATTGCCCTAGGTCAAGCTACAAAGTTAATTGAGCTAATGCATACTAAAAATAAAGAATATTGTGGGACTGGTATTTTAGGTTTTTCGACTGATAGTTATGATCTTAGTGGTAAAGTTTTACAAGTTCAAAATTTGACAGAACAATTGTCAGCTGAAGATATTAGTAAGGCAATGCAACAATTTGTAGGAAAAATAGAGCAAGTGCCGCCAATTTATTCAGCGGTTCGAGTTAATGGACGACATTTATATGAATATGCTCGAGAAAATATTACAGTTGAGAGACCAAAAAGACTGGTCAATGTTTTTTCGTATAATTTAGTTGGTACGCCAACTTTTAATAAAGAAAAAGGGCAAGAGGAATTTAGCTTTCAAATTGAATGTAGTAAAGGTACGTATGTTCGTTCTCTTGTCAATGATTTATCCAATAAGTTGAATATCCCGGCCACAATGAAAAGTTTACGTCGTACTGCTAGCTCTGGCTTCGATATTAGCCAAGCGGTCAAGTTAGATGACATTGTTTGCAATCCATCCCACATTGGTGAATATATTCAACCGATTGAAACATTTTTTAAGGATTACCAACAACTAGATTTAACTGAAGATCAATGGAAAAAAGTTCAAAACGGTGCAGCAATTTCATTACAAACGAATGAAAAACAAGTTGCTTTACGTTACAATAAAAAGGTTAAAGCAATTTATCACGTGAAAGGACATCTTTATTGTCCCGAACTGATGCTTTTACAAAATAAATAGTTGAAATGAAGGTCTCAACGTGCAAATTATCCATTTAAATTATCCAATTACAGATAATATTGTTCAGGGTAAACTAATATTGGCTTTAGGCTTTTTTGATGGCGTTCATCGCGGACATCAACAACTTATCAAAATTGCAAAAAAAACTGCAATAAAAAAAGATCTGCCTCTAATGGTAATGACATTTGATAGACATCCTAAAGAAGTATATCAAAATGCTGGTGTAACGTATATTGACAACTTAGATGAAAAAGCATATAAAATGCAGAAACTTGGCGTAGATTACTTATTGGTAATGCATTTTAATAAGATGTTCAGTAGACTAACTGCACAGGAATTTGTTGACAATATTATTGTCAAATTACATGCTGACACAATTGTTGCAGGTTTTGATTATACCTATGGTCCTAAAGATGTAGCTAATATGCAAAATTTACCACAGTTTGCTAAAGGCAGATTTGATATTATTAATGTTCCTGAACAATGCTATGATGGACAAAAAATAGGCTCAACAGAAATTAAAAAGGCAATTAGTGCGGGGAATATGACTTTAGCTAAGAAGTTATTAGGATTTCCATATGTAATGTCTGGTTATGTTGGTCATGGACTACGAAATGGACATAAGTTAGGCTATCCTACTGCTAACTTAGTTTGGGATACAAATAAAGTGATTCCTAAGATAGGAGTCTATGCTACTAAAACAAAAATTAATGGCAAGTGGTACAATTCAATGACCAGTGTCGGTTATAATGCTACAATCAATGACGATTCAAAAATTTATATTGAATCAAACTTGTTTGGTTTCAATCAAGATGCCTATGATCAAAAAATGATTATAAAATGGTATAAGTATACAAGAGGAGAAATTAAATTTAGCAATTTAACCGATTTGAAAAAGCAAATGGTTCAGGATGAG
The DNA here is from genome assembly GCF_057063645.1 of Lactobacillus sp. X-49. Classification (NCBI taxonomy): domain Bacteria; kingdom Bacillati; phylum Bacillota; class Bacilli; order Lactobacillales; family Lactobacillaceae; genus Lactobacillus; species Lactobacillus sp. X-49. The sequence goes on along the minus strand of NZ_JBXSQM010000007.1, from coordinate 11,630 downwards.
GCAGAAATAAAAGCATATTTTTCTAATATAAATAAATAGACTAATCTATTTATACAAATTTGTTCAAAAAAATTAGCACTCAACTTGACAATCTGCTAAAACCTAGTATCATAATAATTGTTAGCACCTTTGAAGTGTGAGTGCTAAAAGTGAGGGCGATATTTATGTTGACCGAACGTCAAGAACTAATTTTAAAAACTATTATAAATGATTTTACGCAAACGCATGATCCTGTAGGCTCTAAAACTGTTATGAATCAGTTACCAATTAAAGTTTCTAGCGCAACAATTCGAAATGAAATGGCTCTATTAGAAGAGCGAGGATTGATTGAAAAGACCCATCTGTCTAGTGGACGTGTACCATCAACTGATGGATATCGTTATTATTTGGACAATTTAGTTGAGCCTCTTCAAATTCCATCTTCTGTTTATAAAAAAATTATTAATCAGTTTAGTCAACCGTTTCATCAAGTTAATGAAATTGTGCAAGAAGCCGCTAAAATTTTGTCTGATTTAACAAATTATACAGCTTTTGCGGAGGGTCCTGAAAGTAGTACATTGACTATTACCGGTTTTCGAATAGTTCCCTTGTTCAGTTGTCAGATCATGGCTATTTTAGTAACTAGTGATGGTAACGTTCATAATCAAGTTTATCAATTGCCATCTAATGTAAATGGCGATGAAGTAGAAAAAGCTGTTCGAATGATAAACGATGAACTTGTTGGTAAAACATTGGGTGATGTATCACCAACCATATTAAGTCATGTACTAAATAAGAAATTTAACAGTAGTCATATCGATGGTTTGATTGAACTAGTGGAAGATGTTATTAATGAAGCAGCTAGTGAGCAAATGTATGTCGATGGTCAAATCAATCTGCTCAATAATACATCTCTAAATGATGTAACCAGCTTACGAACGCTTTATGACTTAATTGATCATGAAGATCTAATTTCACACTGGATGAGTCAAGGAACAATTACGAATAATAATCATTCTCCCATTCAAGTCAGTCTAGGTTCAGAATTATCTAATGATTTGCTAAAAGATTATAGTTTGTTAACAGCAGAATATAGCGTGGGGCCTCATGGTAAAGGTGTAATTGCTTTACTTGGCCCCAATAATATGCCATATTCGCAAATAATTAGTTTATTAGAATATTTCAGGAATGAATTAGCTAAAAAAATGCTTGAGTATTATGGTCGATTTAAATAAAGGAGGTTAACGTGAGTAAAGAAAAATTTACTAGCGAACAGGATTTGGATAAGGCTCAATCACAAACAACTAAAGCAACTGATAGTGATACTAACAAAATTAATAAAAAGAAGTCAAAATCTATAGAAAATAAAGAAGTGGCTGAATTAACTAAGTTGCGCGAAGAAAATAAAGATTTAGAAGATAAATTTTTACGTAGCCAAGCTGAAATGCAAAATATGCAAAATCGGTATAATAACGAGCGGGCACAGTTGATTAAGTATGAATCACAATCATTAGCTAAAGACGTTTTACCTGCAATGGATAATTTAGAGCGGGCTTTAGCAACTAAAGTTGACGATGAAGCTTCTAAGCAATTAAAAAAGGGTGTTGAAATGACCCTTGATTCGCTTGTAAAAGCCATGAAAGATCATGGAATTAGCGAAATTGATGCTGAAGGTGTGGAATTTGATCCAACTTTGCATCAAGCGGTTCAAACCGTTGATGCTGAAAGTGATGATCAAAAAAATCATGTTGTGCAAGTTTTACAAAAAGGATATTTATATAAAGATCGTACATTAAGACCAGCAATGGTTGTTGTCGCACAATAATTGGAAGGAAGTTAAAAAAATGTCAAAAGTTATCGGTATTGATCTTGGAACTACTAACTCAGCTGTTGCAGTTCTTGAAGGTAAAGAACCAAAAATTATTACTAATCCAGAAGGTAATCGAACTACTCCATCTGTAGTTGCTTTTAAGGATGGTGAAATTCAAGTTGGTGAAGTAGCAAAAAGACAAGCAATCACTAACCCTAATACAATTTCTTCAATTAAACGCCACATGGGTGAAACGGATTATAAGGTAAAGATTGGTGATAAAGCATATACACCACAAGAAATTTCTGCGATGATCTTACAATACATTAAGAAATTCTCAGAAGATTACTTAGGTGAAAAGGTTACTGAAGCAGTTATTACGGTTCCTGCATACTTTAATGATGCACAGCGTCAAGCAACTAAAGATGCTGGTAAAATCGCTGGTTTAGATGTTAAACGAATTATTAATGAGCCAACCGCTTCATCACTTGCTTATGGTCTAGATAAAGATGCAGAAGACGAAAAAGTTTTGGTATATGACCTTGGTGGTGGTACCTTTGACGTTTCAGTTCTACAATTAGGTGATGGTGTGTTCCAAGTATTGTCAACTAATGGTGATACTCGTCTTGGTGGTGATGACTTTGATAATAAAATTATGGATTGGCTCATCAAGAACTTTAAGGATGAAAATGGTGTTGATTTATCAACAGACAAAATGGCTTTGCAGAGATTAAAAGATGCCGCAGAAAAGGCAAAGAAAGATCTTTCTGGTGTCTCTTCAACACATATCTCACTTCCATTCATTTCTGCTGGTGAGGCAGGACCTTTGCACCTTGAAGCTGATTTGACTCGAGCAAAGTTTGATGAGTTAACTGCTGATCTTGTTGATAGAACCAAAGTACCATTTGACAATGCTCTAAAAGATGCTGATTTGACGGTTAATGATATTGATAAAGTGATCTTGAACGGTGGTTCAACTCGGATTCCTGCTGTTCAAGAAGCAGTTAAGAAATGGTCTGGTAAAGAGCCTGACCACTCAATTAACCCTGATGAAGCTGTTGCTTTGGGTGCTGCAATTCAAGGTGGTGTTATTTCTGGTGATGTTAAGGATGTTGTTTTACTTGACGTTACGCCGCTTTCACTAGGAATCGAAACTATGGGAGGCGTTTTCACTAAATTAATTGAAAAGAACACGACTATTCCAACTTCAAAGAGTCAAATTTTTTCGACAGCTGCTGATAATCAACCAGCGGTTGATGTTCATGTGTTACAGGGTGAACGACCAATGGCAGCAGATGACAAGACTTTAGGTAGATTCGAATTAACTGACATTCCGGCTGCACCACGTGGCGTTCCTCAAATTCAAGTTACTTTTGATATTGATAAGAATGGTATCGTAAACGTTTCTGCAAAAGATATGGGTACTGGCAAGGAACAAAAGATTACTATTAAGAGTTCATCTGGTTTGTCTGATGAAGAAATTCAAAAGATGCAAAAAGAGGCCGAAGAACACGCTGAAGAAGATAAGAAGAAGAAAGAAGAAGTTGACCTACGCAATGAAGTTGATCAATTAATCTTCTCAACTGAAAAGACTTTAGGTGAAGTTAAAGACAAGGTATCTGAAGATGATACTAAGAAGGTTCAAGACGCACTTGATGCACTGAAGAAAGCTCAAAAAGATAATAATTTAGATGATATGAAAGCTAAAAAAGATGAATTATCTAAGGTTGCTCAAGACTTAGCAGTTAAATTATATCAAGCTAACGGTGGAGCTCAAGGACAAACTGGACCACAAGATCCTGGTGCACAAGGCGGTAATCCAAGTGATGGTTCTGCTAGTGACGGAGAATTCCATAAGGTAGACCCAGATAAGTAAAGGGTTTATAATTAAATAAATTAGAAAAGAACTGCCACGAAGTAGTTCTTTTCTTTTGGAAAGTAAGGAGCTTTGTAGATGGCACAAGAAGACTATTATAATGTGCTAGGCGTTAATCGAAATGCCAGTGATAAAGAAATTAACTCTGCTTATCGTAAATTAGCTAAGAAATATCACCCTGATATTAATCATGAGCCGGGTGCTGAAGAAAAATACAAAAAAATAAATGAAGCATATGAAGTTTTACATGATCAACAAAAACGTGCACAATATGATCAATTCGGCTCAGCAGGAGTAAATAATGGCCAAAGTGGATTTGGAGGTGGCCAAGGTTATGGTGACTTTGGAGGCTTCGGCGATTTTGGAGATATTTTCAACGATTTCTTTGGTGGTGGTACTGGCCAAAGGCGTGCCGATCCGACAGCACCTACACGAGGAGAAGATCTAGATTATACTCTAACGATTGATTTTATGGATGCAATTACGGGTAAAAAAACGCAAGTATCATATACTCGAAGCGAGACCTGTTCAACTTGTAATGGCAGTGGTGCAGAAAAGGGCACACATCCTATCACCTGTGATAAGTGTAACGGTACAGGATATATGACAATAACTCAAAAGTCAATGCTTGGGGTTATTCGGCGACAAACTACTTGTGATAAGTGTAATGGTCGTGGGACAATTATTCAGCATCCCTGCCAGACATGTCATGGTAAAGGTGTAATTGATAGTAAAAATACGATTGAAGTTAATATTCCAGCCGGAATTGATAATGGTCAACAACTTCGCTATGAGGGTCAAGGTGAAGCCGGCAAGAATGGTGGTGCTTATGGTGACTTATATATTAGCTATCGCATAAAACCATCTAAGGAATTTAAACGAGAAGGCACAACTATTTATACTACAGTTCCGATTTCATTTGCTCAAGCGACCCTTGGAGATGAAATCAATGTAAAAACTGTTCACGGTGACAAAAAGCTCAAGATTCCTGCGGGAACGCAACCTAATAAGAAGTTTACAATTCGCGATGAAGGTGTTCCGTATCTTCGTGGTAACGGTAATGGTGATCAAGTTACAACTGTTGAAGTTCAGATTCCAAAGTCAATCAACGAAAAGCAAAAACAGGCTTTAGTTGACTTTGTTAAAGCTGGTGGCGGTTCGATCAACCCACAAGAAAAGGGCTTTTTTGAGAGATTAAAAGATAAGTTACAATAAAAAAATGTAATTCTTTTTAAACATTTTAGGGAGTAGATAAAAGTATGTTCATACTTTTATCTACTTTTTCTTTTACTACTAGACTTGGTTCTTCAAGTTTGATTTTGAGGTTGATTGGTGTCGGCAATTGATGAAACTGGATAAAGGACTTAATAAAAAGACATGTACAATTATTTTTATAACCTACAAATTTAATGATGATATAGTTGATTTGTTTAAAAATCAGTTAAAAAAGTATTTAGGCTACTAATATTACAATTAATACACTCGATTTTGTTTTTTTATTGTTAAATTGTTTTATTGATATGACAGCTAGTTTATTAATTTAAAGCCTTTAAATAAAATAATGTTTTGCCTAATTGGTTTTATACCGATTAGTAAATTTGCTATAATAGTTAAGATAGAAAAAAGGATGCAAATAATTTATGGACATTAAAAAATTACAAGATTATCAAAATCATATTCGCAACTTTTCAATTGTGGCACACATTGACCACGGTAAATCAACGATTGCCGATCGAATTCTTGAATTAACTGATACCGTTTCTGAGCGTCAATTAAAAAATCAAATGCTTGATGACATGCCGCTTGAGCGGCAACGTGGAATCACTATCAAAATGAATTCGGTTGAAATCAAGTATCATGCAAAAGATGGTAAAAATTACATTTTTCACTTAATCGACACCCCTGGACATGTTGATTTTTCTTATGAAGTATCACGGTCGCTTGCAGCGTGCGAAGGGGCTCTCTTAGTTGTTGATGCTTCACAGGGGGTTCAGGCACAGACACTGGCTAATACCTATTTGGCGATTGATGATGATTTAGAAATTTTACCCGTCATTAACAAAATAGACTTGCCATCAGCAAATCCAGAACAAGCAAAAGAAGAAATAACTGAAATGTTAGGACTTGATGCAACAGAAGCTGCTGAGGTTTCTGGCAAAACTGGTCAAGGAATCAGCGACTTATTAGAAAAGATTGTACAGGAAGTTCCCGCACCGACAGGTGATTTAGAGTCACCACTGAAAGCTTTGATTTTTGACTCAAAATACGATGACTATCGCGGTGTTGTTTTGTCCATTCGTGTTGAAGATGGTATGGTTAAACCTGGAGATCATATCAAGATTATGAATACAGAAAAGGAATATGAAGTTACTGAAGTAGGAGTTTCTAGCCCACATCCAGTTAAAAAAGATCTTTTAATTGCTGGTGATGTAGGCTATTTAACAGCGAATATTAAATCTGTTCGAGAAACTCGAGTTGGAGATACGATTACCTTGTCTGATCGACCTACTCAAGAACCACTTCCGGGCTACCGTCAGATTCCACCGATGGTTTATTCTGGTATGTATCCCGTTGACAATTCTAAATATGATGATTTAAAAGAAGCGCTTCAAAAACTGCAATTAAACGATGCAGCTTTGGAATTTCAGCCTGAAACTTCTACGGCATTAGGTTTTGGGTTTCGGTGTGGCTTTTTGGGCCTTTTGCATATGGATGTAGTTCAGGAACGTTTGGAACAAGAATTTGATCTTGATTTAATTATGACTGCCCCATCGGTAGACTATCATGCTATTATGAATGATAATTCAACTAAGATAATAGATAATCCTTCTGACTTGCCTTCGGCGGGTGAATACAAAGAAGTACAGGAACCGTTTGTCAAGGCTGAGGTTATGGTGCCCAATGATTTTGTGGGTCCAGTGATGGAATTGTGTCAACGTAAGCGGGGAGAATTCGTCACTATGGATTATTTAGATAAGTACCGTGTAAATGTTATCTATAACATGCCATTAGCTGAAATTATTTATGACTTTTTTGACGATCTGAAATCTTCAACAAAGGGTTATGCTTCACTTGATTATGAGATTACGGGTTATCGAGCAACTGACTTAGTAAAGATTGATATCTTGCTAAATAAACAAGTTGTTGATGCGTTAAGTTTTATTGCTCACCGTGATGAAGCTCAAAACCGAGCTCGTCAAATGACATCAATGCTGAAAAAGCTGATTCCGCGGCAAAACTTTGAAGTCGATATTCAAGGAGCAATTGGGGCAAAAATTATTTCTCGTGCAACTGTTAAACCATATAGAAAAGACGTTACATGGAAAATTCACACGGGTGATCCTGATCGGCGTGCTAAGCTGCTTGAAAAACAAAAACGAGGTAAAAAGCGAATGAAGGCTGTTGGTCATGTGGAAGTTCCTCAAGATGCTTTTATGGCTGTCTTAAAAATGAATGACGATGATTTATCTTCGAAATAATTATTAATTCCAGAGATGCATTTATTGGTTTCCTATAATTGAGGTTAATTTTGAGTGCAGCTTTGGAATTTTTCTTAGAAATTAATCTAATGATAGAAAAAGGCGTAGTTAAATAAATGATAGAATGGAAAGAACGTTATAAAGAAACGTTAGATCCTGAATTAATTGAACAGTTTCAATTGTCTCCTGTTTCGGCAAGTTTATTGGCCTCGCGACATATAAATACGGCTGAAAAATTAGATTTTTGGCTAAATTCCACTGAAGATAGCCTAGCTGACCCCAAATTAATGCATGATCTTGTTAAAGCTGTCGAACGGATAAACCAAGCGGTTGACAATGGTGAAAAAGTTACGGTGTATGGTGATTATGATGCAGATGGGATTACTGCTACCACAATTATGGTGGAAACTTTAAGTATTCTTGGTGCCGATGTTCATTATTTTATCCCGGATCGCTTTAAAGATGGTTATGGCCCTAATCTTGAAATTTATAAGCAAATTATAGCCAATGGTACCAAGCTGATTATTACGGTCGATAATGGTGTAACTGGAGTTGAAGAAGTTAAGTTTGCCAAACAACAAGGCGTTGATACAATTATTACAGATCACCATAAAATGCAAGAAATTATTCCACAAAGTTATGCGCTGGTTCATTCTAATTATCCAGGACAAAAATATCCGTTCGATGATTATTGTGGAGCTGGCGTTGCCTACACAATTTGTCGCGAGCTTATGCAAGACCCGATGACTGAATTGCTTGATTTGGTGATGATTGGGACAATTGGAGATATGGTTAAAGTTTCTGGTGAAGGGCATGTAATTATTAAACGAGGTCTGGAAATTCTAAATCAAACTCAGCGACCGGGGTTATTAGCCTTAATCAAAAATGCCGGATTAAATATGGGACAAATTAATGAAACAGATATTGGTTTTAGTATTGCTCCACGTTTAAATGCAGTTGGAAGATTGGCTAATGCGGGACTAGCAGTTGAATTGCTTTTGTCAGAAGATGAAGAAACTGCTCAAAAATTAGCTGATGAAGTCGAACGATTAAATGATAAACGTAAAGTTTTGACAGAAAAAGTTTACCAGAATTGCTGTCACCAAATTAAAATCAAAAATTGGTATTTACAAAACACCTTGGTTATTTATAATCCTGAGTTTCATGAAGGCGTTTTAGGATTAGTTGCCAATAAAATTGCGGATAAATTTCATAAACCGACAATTATTTTAACTAAAAATGCTGCTGGTATTATTAAAGGTTCAGGTCGATCAGTTCCAGGATTTAATCTTTTTAACGCACTTGTACCTTTGAAAGGTAAGCTACTGACTAAGTTTGGTGGACACGATTTTGCTTGTGGTTTATCCCTTGAAGAAGATAAAATTGTGCCATTAAGACAAGCTTTTGAAGCTAGCTTTACGATTGCTAATACCGCGATTATCAAACAATATGACTTTGAATTACCTTTTAATCAACTTGATTTGAATATTTTATCAGAAATTAAACTTGTTGGACCCTTTGGAACTGACAATGATCAACCAATTTTCAAAATTACTTCGCCCCAAATTAAAAATTGTTTTTTTATGGGTAAAGAAAAAAATCATATTAATTTAACCATTGAAAAGAGTAACAAGAAACTTGAGGTTGTTGGATTTAATAAAAAATTTTTAACCAAATCACTTTTACCATATATTAGTGAACTATTTATACAACTGAAAGAAAACTGCTATCGTAAGCAAAAAAAGCTTCAAGGAATAATAGAGGGAATTGTTTTTGCTGCGCCCAAACTAGACATAGTTGAGCCGGTAATAGATTTACGGCGAGAAAAGCATGTAATGGGTTTTGCAGACCGGTATCTATTATTTGATGAAAGAAATCGATCGTTAGCAGCTAACGCATTTAACCTTGATCCTAACAAAATCATTTCAATTGGTGATTATGATGGTGAGAATGAAGTTGCTGTATTGCTTGATGCGCCTCATAGTCAAAAGGAGCTTGATGCTGCTTTAACAGCTAGGTATGAACAATTATATTTACGCTTTATTCTCGATCGGCTACCTGTAAAAAAGATACCAACTAAAACTTCTTTTGAAACGGTTCTAAAATATGTTTATTCACATCCTGGACTTTCTATTGAAGATTATCGACAAGTCGGTCCGTTCATTGGATTAGATTTTCAAAGTATATTATTTATTTTGCGTGTCTTTTTTGAACTTAATTTTGTTGAATTACTTTCAGGAAAACTTTTTGGAATAAAAAATCCTTCTAAACAGTCTCTGACAGCATCAAAATATTTAATTGCAACACAGTCACAAATTAACTTTGTACAACAATTGCGTCAAATGTCTAGTTCTAGACTGTTAATGTATGTAAAAAAAGAACTAAAGCAGCATTAAATAGGTGCTTTTGATGCTTTTCAGTAAAAAGTTTGTTAGAATAGGTAAGTCAAAGAAGCTTTAGCAAGCAATTAAAGTTTTGGAGGTTTTATTCTTCTTATGGCAAACGTTTTTGAAAAGCATATCGCTAGTGTTAAAGATTTTCCTAATCAGGGAATCATGTTTCGGGATATTACACCCATTTTGCAAGATGGAGAATTATTTCAAATAGCAACACATAAATTGGCTGAATATGCTAAGAGTCGGAAGGCAGATGTCATTGTTGGTCCCGAAGCACGTGGATTTATCGTTGGCTGCCCAGTTGCAACTGAATTAGGACTAGGTTTTGTCCCCGCGAGAAAACCTCATAAGCTTCCTCGCGAAGTTGAACGTGCTTCATATGATCTTGAATATGGATCAAATAGTTTGGAAATGCATAAAGATGCGTTAAAACCGGGGCAAAGAGTTGTTATTTGTGACGATTTGCTAGCTACTGCTGGAACACTACGTGCATGTAAACAATTAGTTGAAGAGTTAGGTGCTCAATTGGTTGGTGCGGCATTTTATATTGAATTGCCTGATTTGAAAGGTAAAGAAAAGCTTCCGGGATTGGACGTATTTTCTCTTGTTCAGTATCATGGAGCATAATAACAATTGTTAAATTCTTTCAATTATTGTTAGTCGAGTTTAATAATTATTTTGGCACAAAGCTATTTAGATAGTTTTGTGCTTTTTACTTCTTTAATTGATAATGGAAGGCTTAAAGGAGTTTCATTAAAAATAATGATTTTTGTCAATGAATTTTATTTTACCAAACTACAGTTTAACTTATTCAGTAAAATTTGTGCTGAAAGTTAGTCTTAGTAAATTTTCTCGTAAGTAGAAGGCAAATTTTTTTACAAGCACTGGTCGAGTATATATAATAATACGGTATCTCAAAAAAGGAGAAAGGTTTTATGCAATTAAGAAAAGCAACGATGGCCGACTTTGACCAAATTATTACCATTTTAAAGGATGGGGCAAATCAATTGGCTGAACGAGGAGTTAACCAATGGCAAGGTGATTATCCTTCGACAGAACAGATTAAAGAGGATATTAAAAACGGCTCAGCTTATTTAGCTTCATCAGCTGATCATGAAACTGTTGGAGCAATTTCGATTGTAAATGCACCCGATCATGCTTATGATAATTTAAATGGAAATTGGCTATGCGATACTGATAAGTATGTCGTCATTCATCGTGTGGCCATTCATTCGAATTATGCTGGTAAGGGATATGCAACAGAGCTTCTAAAATCTGTAATTAATTTTATTAAAGATCATGGTAATAATATTGATTCTATCCGAATTGATACCCATGAAGATAATAAAGCTATGCAACACTTAATTGACAAAATGGGGTTCACAAAGGTTGGTACTTTACATGGTGTATACAGACCAGATGAAATTTCTTACGTTTATGAATTAAAAAAATAAGATTAAAATGACCAATTTTTACTTAAACTTTCTTGAATAATTTTTCTATTTCGTTTTGCTAGATTAATAGAAAAATGTTTTTACTTTAAAAAATGTAAGAAAGAATATAATTGTCTTACGAGTTTACAATAACCGTATTTGATGATAAATCGAATGCGGTTATTTATATACAATGTGAATAAACAGATATATTTTTGTGATTTGAGAAAATATTAAAAAACACCCAAGATACGCATTTAGCTGAAGCTAACCCCTAAAACTGGACGTTAGTTTTATATCATTTTACTTAAGGCTTGATTCCGATATTGAATCGGAGTTAAGCCTTTTAGTTTGTGCCGAATTCTATCTTCATTGTAATAACTTATCCATTCTTTCATCGCCTTAACCAATTGTTTCTTAGTATCAAAGTGATGTGTAAAATAATTCATTTCAACTTTCATAATGTGAAAGAAACTTTCCATAGCTGCATTATCATGACATGTAGCTCTTCGTGACATGCTTTGAAATACTTTATGTTTTCGTAAAGCATGTCGATATGGATTAGATTGATATTGAATTCCTTGATCACTATGGATTGTCATTCGATAATTTAATAGCTTTGGTCTTGCAGTAAACACTCCCTCTAATCCTTCTAGA